>NZ_ALXG01000028.1:0-10406 GCF_000512295.1 Fructilactobacillus florum 8D | reverse complement strand
ATCACAGTGGGGCATGTGGTACATGTTCGGCGATGATGGTCGGATTGTAACGGGACTTCGTGACTGGTTTGGCTCAACGTATTATTTTGATCCAAGCACCTATTTAAAAGTAACGAATGACGTTGTTAATGTTGGCAACAATACCGTTGCTTACTTTAACGACTGGGGACAACTAGCTTACAAAACCTCTAATTCGTTTATTGGGTCGTTACTAAGCGGAGCCATTCAAACGTGGAAACAATATGGGATTTTGCCAAGTCTATCGATTGCACAAGCAATTTGTGAGAGTAGTTGGGGTAATGCTGCTCCAGGCAATAATCTTTTTGGAATCAAAGGTTCATATAATGGAATGTCCCAACTTTTGTGGACTTGGGAAGTTTATAATGGGCGTTCCGTTCACATTCAAGACTGGTTTAGAGCTTATCCTAGTTTGGCCGAAAGTATTCAAGATCATGGACGTTTTCTCTATGTAAACTCGCGGTATTCGAACCTACTATGGAATCGAAACTATGTTGATGTTTGTTATAAGATTAAACAAGATGGTTATGCAACATCACCAACTTATGCTACTACTTTGATTAATATCATTGAGTACAACGGTCTAAACTGGATTGACCAAGCACTTTAATTTAAAACCCAGGCAGTTATCAGTAATGATAACTGCCTGGGTTTTTTAATGGTTTATTATACTAGTTTTTTTAGTTGTTTTTTCACCAGCATCAAGCAAAAACAGTAGTTACTCGTGGCCGATGAAAAGGTTGGCAAGTAATTTATATTAGATTAATTACAGTGGTTTAATAATGACAGGAGTTCCAATTTTATTTTTTTGGGAAAAAGTTTTATAAAAGTAAATATTATCGGGGAGACTCATCTGAATGCAGCCATGTGAATTTAACTTGCCAAGGTTTCCCTGACGACTCATAATAGGTTGGTTTTGTGGGTTCATCACAACTGAATGAAAGAGGTAAACACCATTTCCTTTAAAGCTAATAAAGTTTCGAGCCCCCTCATCAATACCTGGCTTATTGTTGTAAAACCAGGTACCATGTTCAGGTTGAATGGCAAATTTACCGACTGGAGTCCTGGTGGTCTTTGTATCTTTCCCGGTAGAACAGAGAAATTGTTCAATTAGTTTATTTTTTTGATAGACATTGATAATTTGTTTTTTTTGATCAACAACGATTTTTAATTCAGTAGCTGGTACATTAGTTAGGTCGATATATTTCTTCCCGGTGGGCTTGGTCCAGTCGACGACCCTTTTACCATTTAGCTGGGTATGGCTTGGAGCAATTAGGGGTGGTCGCTTGCAAGCATCGGCTGGGACAGCTCCAATAACGATGCCTAATAACCCGACGATTAAAATTAAATATAGCTTTAATTTATGCACAGTGGTGCTCCCTTAGAAAATCAACAAAAACATTCACTAAATAATAACACATGTATTGAGTATATTGTACAACATCGAATTAAAATATGAAATAGTTTTTGTTAATAAATGTTTTATAAACACTTCAATTATTATTTTTAATTCTAAGCTTTATAATAGAACAACAAAAAACCACGCACTGAAAATTATTTCTGACGTGGTTTTAAAATTTTTTACTTATAATAAGACAATTAAGATGCCAAGCAGGATAAGATCTAGTCCAAAGAGAAGCCCGCTACGTAGTGAAAACAGCTGATTTTCATGCCAAATACTCCAAGCTAAGGCGCCACTGGCTGTAATGATGGCAACACTTACCATAATAATTAATTTAGCTAAAACAGCTGATGTTCCCATTGTGGACTCTCCTAATTAATTTCCATTTGATAGGCAAAACGATCGTCATCTTCAACTTTGGTGCAAATCACGCCCCGTTTTTCAAAGCCACTGCTAAGAATAACATGTTGCATTCCCTTGTTTTTGGGATGGGTATCGATGCGGACATCTTTAAAGCCTAACAAACTAGAAACCGTTAACAGACCACTGATTAATTTTCCAGAAAGACCCTGTCCGCGGTAGTCGTGAGAGACAGAAACACGGTGAATAGCCGAATAGTGAGCTTCAACACCATTTTTCCAAGTGCCTTCCTTCATATCTAAATAGTCAGGATCTAGACCGAGATGTAGTGTTGCAGAGCCAGCAACCGCACCGTCAACGTCGATTACATACGAGACACTATTATCAATATCCTTTTTGATATCTTCCGGTGAAGGATAAGCCCCTTGCCATTGGTTAATGCCTTGTTCTTTTAAATATCCCCGTCCAGCATCTATAATTTCACAAATTTTGGGAATATCCTTTTCGGTTGCCTTGCGAACGTAAACTCTCGTCATAATGTACACTTCCTAACTAGTTTAAATTAACAAATTTAAATTATAGCTAATTCCAGGTGGTTTTACAACAAGAAAGCTGTTTAGTTTTGGATGAAGTTCACTGCAAAGAATCAGCTAATCGGGTCGGTGGAGAGTCATGGCCATCCCCATGCCACCACCAATACAGAGCGTGGCTAAACCGCGCTTCTTCTGCGTGTTTTTTAGTGCATTAATTAGTGTAATAACAATTCTTGTTCCGGAGGCTCCGAGAGGGTGTCCAAGTGCTAAAGCCCCTCCATAAATGTTTAATCGGTCAAGATCCAGTTTCAATGCTTGGCAAACAGCAAGACTCTGGGATGCAAAGGCTTCATTTAACTCCACTAAGTCAAAGTCTGAAATAGTTTCATTAGTCTTTGCCAGTAGTTTTTGAACAGCATAGGTAGGCGCATAACCCATGATGGCTGGGTCACAACCAGCCTCGGCATAATCATCGAGAATCGCAAGGGGCTCAAGGCCAAGCTGGCTGGCTTTGGTAGCACTCATTAGGAGGATTGCTGCTGCGCCGTCATTGAGCCCAGCAGCATTGCCAGCGGTCACGGTTCCGCTGGTTTGAAAGACGGGTTTTAATTGTTGTAACTTTGTTAGACTAGTTTCGGGTCTAATTGCCTCATCAGTTGCAATAACTTGAGTTTGACCGTGGTGAGGGTTGGTAATCGGAACAATTTCATGCGAAAAAATTCCTGCACTATTTGCAGCAGCGGCTTTTTGTTGCGAAGAAAGCGCAAAGCGATCTTGAGCTGCTCGGTTAATTTGGAAACGCTGGGCAACTTGCTCGGCGGTTTGTCCCATCGGCTGGTTGGTTTGATAATCATTCAAACCATCACTTTCTAAGCTGTCTTCCAGTGTAAATCCGCCAAATTTATGACCCCCGCGGACGTGTCGGTTCAAGAAGGGAGCATTTGACATACTTTCAGTTCCACCGGCAATAACGACATCGCAGTCACCGCACTGAATAGCCATTTGTCCAAGTCGAATGGCCTTTAACCCCGAGCCACAAACTTGATTAATGGTAGCAGCGGTACTTTGGTTGGGGATTCCAGCCCCCAATTCAATTTGCCGGGCGACATTTTGACCACCACCAGCTTGAACAACGTTTCCAAAGATTACTTGATCAACGTGACGAGGGTCGAGCTTTGTTTCAGCAAGAATGGCTTTGACCGTGATTATTCCGAGTTCAACCGATGAAAAATCACGCAGTTGACCGTTGATTTTTCCAATGGGGGTGCGTCGTGCGCTGACGATTACAACTTTTTCCATGAAAAGACTCCTTTAAAATTTTTCCTGAGGTTCATTATACCGATAACTCGATTGATAGTATAATGATGCGAAAGAAAGGATTGATAACAATGGATCATGAACCCCAAATGCAACAAGTAGAACAAACCATCAATACCTGGCTGGCGGCGCTAGATCAAATGCCAGCTATGTTGCAACTGACGGCTACCCAATTACAGGATGTTCATGCGATTGTCGATAGCTTTAGTCAGATTACATTAGGAGGCTATCAGCGAAAACCAGCTACTTGGGATGATCAGCTAGTTGCAGATGTGATGTTTTCTCGCTTTGTTTTGGTAATGGAAGACGATGAAAAAACGGCAAAGCTGTACCAAATGATCCCTCAGGCACTAAAAAGTTTGTTCAGTTATTTAGGAAAACAGGGACTTTTACCAAATGCCCAACATTTGATTGATTGGGTTAACATCAATGCTCGGGGGCTTCAGGACCTTTCTAATCCACAGCTAGATCAATTTTATCGTGATTTAGTTGCCGCCATGCGACGTGAGGGAGTGGTTTTTTCTGACCGAGCAGCAGTACAGAGCTTTACGCAGCAATATTTGGAACAACACCCGCAAGCGGGAATTAAATTGGACCAGGAATGATTGACAGCAAATTTAAAATAATAGTGAAATAACTAAATTTTTTTGCTAAAATGATAAGAATAACTTAAGCACAAGGCTTCAATGCAAAGCTGCTGTAACTAAATTAGGGGAAAATGAGGTGATTCATTATCAAAGTACTAAGAAAAATGAATGAAAAGGTAGACTATCATTTCTATGTTAGCAAAGATCAGTCGTTGAAAAAAACTTTAACGGTTAGAGATTTGCTAGCTTTAGGGCTGGGAACGATTTTATCAACATCTATTTTTACCTTACCCGGGATTGTAGCGGCTAAGTACACAGGACCAGCCGTTGTAATTTCGTTTATCATCGCAGCAATTGTCGCTGGGTTAGTAGCGATGAACTATGCGGAAATGGCTTCAGCACTTCCGTTTGCTGGTTCAGCATATTCGTGGGTTTCGGTCTTATTTGGTAAATTTTGGGGCTGGATCGTTGGCTGGGCCCTGTTGGCAGAATATCTGATTGCAGTGGCCTTTGTGGCTTCTGGACTGTCTTCTAACTTGCAGGGATTGTTTGCTCCCTTAGGTTGGCGGCTACCAAATATGTTTGCTTTTGCGCTTGGAGTAAACGGGGGAGTGATTGATTTGTTGGCGGTGCTGGTAGTGGCACTGGTAGCTGGCATCCTGTTCTTGGGAGATACCAAGAGTTCTCAGGTTGCTAAGGTTTTGATCATTCTCAAATTATTAGCGATTATTACCTTCATTGTGGTAGGAGCAACTGCGATTAAGACGCAAAATTACGTTCCTTTTATACCGAAGGCTCGTCCTAACCCCGATGGCTCCATTTTTGGGGGCTGGCAGGGGATCTATGCTGGAGTTTCGACTATTTTTCTATCCTACATTGGGTTTGATTCGATTGCAGCTAACTCGGCCGAAGCAAAGAATCCGCAAAAAACGATGCCTCGAGGAATTATCGGGTCACTCTTACTAGCAACGGGTTTCTTTGTTGGAGTATCGCTGGTGCTGGTTGGAATGTTTAAATACACTAATTATGCTAACAACGCTGAACCAGTCGGCTGGGCTTTGCGTAATTCCGGACATTTGTGGGTTGCCACGGTCGTTCAAGCCGTGGCAGTGGTTGGAATGTTAGTGGCCTTGATTGGAATGATGATGGCTGGTTCCCGATTGATTTATTCCTTTGGTCGAGACCAGATGATTCCAACTAAAATTGGGAAATTGAATCGGCATAATTTACCCAGCAATGCCCTCTGGATTGTGACAATTTTTGGAATCTTACTGGGGGGGATCTTTCCTTTTACCTTTTTGGCCCAGTTGATTTCTGCAGGAACACTAATTTCTTTCATGGCGGTTTCACTGGCCATGTATCCGCTTCGTAATCGGGAAGGGCGCAATCTGCCGATAGCAAGTTACAAAGAACCATTTTTCCCAGTGCTGCCGATCCTTGGATTTCTAGGTTCACTAGCAATCTTTTTAGCGCTGAGTTTTGATGCAAAAATTTACTCGTTAGTCTGGTTTATCGTTGGAGTCATCATCTACTTTAGCTATGGCATTAGACATGCTGACTCGAAACTACCGCCAGCTGAAACGACGGGAAAGCAACGCAATGAAAATAGCTAAAAAAGAGCCCGCAACTAACGGGCTCTTTTGTTAGTTAATGGTTTGTATCGTGGTAATCAGGAATGTATAATAATGATAATTTATTGCACTTATGAAGGGATGGCAGACATTCAATGAGCAAGCCAATCATTGTTCCATACAATTTCACCCAAACAGACATCAATACGAAAACTGATAGTGAGCTAATCGAAGAAGGTCAGCGGTTGGGAATTGATGCCGATCAGGCAACTATTGAGCACTTTACAGCGCATCGACGTAATCTTAAAAAAATCATGGATGTTCGAAATTCGTTGCTGTATAAGCGATTATTGAAGGTTAAACGCCAGCGAATGAGTAAGTCTGCTTTTGCTTTTTTTCGGGGCACCGTTGATTTGATGAACTATGATTTCGATCAGCTCTATCAAAGTGATATCCGAGTTTTAATTGGTGGGGACGCGCACCTTGGGAACTTTGGGTACTACGGTTCTCCTGAGGGCCAATTGTTGTTTGATATGAATGATTTTGACGAGTCTCATGTGGGGCATTGGGAATATGATGTTAAACGTTTGCTGATTAGTGCGGTTTTAGTTGCAAAACAGCAAGGCTTTGATATTGAAAAACAGGTGTTGCCGCACCTAGCTGTGGTCATGAAAACATATCTAAATACGTTAATCCATTTGCATGAATTGCCAGCAATTGAAAGGTTTACCGCAACCAATACTATGGAAAACATTGCCGCGACCTTTGATGTTTTAAATGGAAATAAGGATGCTTTCGATGATTCCTACACTAAGTTAGTTAGCAAGACCGTTAAAAAGGCAATCGGGAGTAATTCGGACTATGCCGTAAAGAAATACACGGAGTTGGTAGATGGGAAACGCCGGTTTATTGAGAAGGAACCGGTTACGGTCCACGTGGGAGCCAAAACCTATGGTCGATTAGCTAACGGCTATTATCGCTATCGCGGCAAATCGCGTAGCGATGTTCGTGAATTTTTAAGTCAATTTCATATTGTTGATATTGTTAGACATGTGGTGGGGGTTGGAAGCGTCGGAACCTTGTGCTATTTGATTTTGTTAGAAAATCCGAATGGCGACTACCATGTTTTACAAGTAAAACAGGCGTTGCCAATTTATCAAAATTCAATGGTCTATGTTGACAAGAAACATTCCCCTGGGGAGGAAATTGTAAACTGTCAGCGTGTTCTCCAAAGTTCTTCTGATACATTTTTGGGCTATTTTGATACAAAGAAGTACAGTTACTACGTTCGTCAATTCAAAGATATGAAGGGCTCGGTCAAACTAGAAAAACTGGATTGGGGTGCCTTTTGCGATTATGTGTCCGTTTGTATGAGTTTGTTAGCACGTGCTCATAGTCAATCGCCGACCTATCCCATGATTATCGGTTATTTACAGAGTCACGACTGGATGCTGGCGGCATTTGGTAAATTTGCTAATAATTATGTCAATCAGGTAGAGTTGGATTACCAAACCTTTATTAAAGGGGAGCACGATGGAAAATAATCAAATTTACGAATCCAAATGTGATAATCGTGATCTTAGCTGGCTGTTATTTAATCGGCGCGTAATCGAATTAGCTAATGAGACCACGACGCCCTTGCTGGATCGACTTAACTTTTTGGCGATTGCTGCTAATAATCTTGACGAATTTTATAGTGTGCGAATTCCGAGTCTGCAGAGTCAGTTAGAACTTACTAATGATGAAATTGAGAAAAAGTCCGGATTACGTTACTCTAAGATTTTAAAAAAATTACGGCATCGAAATGCTAAAAATTTCAAATTGCAGTATCAATACTATCGCCAGCTTCGAGATCGACTCCATGATGATCAGCTTTGTGAACTTACCAGCTATGCCGCTTTAGACCCACATAGTCGCGCTAGAGCGGATCAGATTTTCGATCAGCGGATTTTGCCATTTTTGAGTTTTACTACGTACGTTGATAATTACAGTTTAAGTTATTTAAAAAACAAACGGATGGGTTTAGCCGTTTTACTCAAAACCAAAACCAAGCGTAAAATTAGACTAGTTCCGATTCCGGAAAATTTGCAACGGTTAGTGAAAATTACTGATCCAGCTGGAAGCAAAGAGATTTTGGTTGAAGATTTAATGCGGAATAATCTTGCCAACCTTTTTGATGATGGTCAAATTGAATCGATTTTAACTTTTCGCTTGGTTCGTGATCTGGATGCAACCCTAGATGTTGAAAAGGATCGAAATAATAAAGATACCATTAGAAATTTGCGACATTATCTCGCTGATCGAGAGAAGGGTCGCATTACCCTACTTGAAATAGAAGAGACGGCACAAACGAATCCGGAGTTCGTGAAAGAATTTGTAAAGAAATTTAAGGTTGCTAATCAAGCGGTTTATCAACTAGCTGGTCCGCTAGATTTAACCTTTTTATTTCCGTTGGTTAAAAGCTTAAAGGCACAACATCCAGGATTGGCATATCCCCCCGTTCATGGGCAAATATGGTCAGCTTCAACTTCGATTTTACGGTATTTGGATCAGCATGATTTATTATTACAGTATCCATATGATAGTTTTGATCAATTTTTAGAGTTTTTGCGGGCAGCAATTGCTGATCCGAAAACGGTGGCGATTAAGCAAACCATCTATCGGGTCGCTGAACATTCCCAAGTAATCGAATTATTAAAACGAGCCGCACAGCAGGGAATTCAGGTTACGGTTATGATTGAGCTGCGGGCGCGGTTTGATGAGGCTAACAACCTGAAAGTGACTGGCGAACTTGAAGATGCTGGCTGTAACGTAGTATTTGGCAAGAAATATATGAAAGTTCACAGTAAGACTTGTTTAGTCCTGACGAAGGATGGTTCCCAACCAGAAGGGTACGTGCAGATTGGGACTGGAAACTATAATGAAGAGACAGCGAAGGGATTTGTTGATCTCAGTTTGTTTTCGAGTCGTGCGGAGTATGTTAGTGATTTAGCCGCATTTTTCAACTATTTGGAACAACCGGTGGCAGATCCACCTAAATACCAAGTACTAACAGCTTCACCACATCGAATTGAGGATATGGTTATCCAAAATATTCAAAAGGTTAAGGCGCATTACTTAAAAACGGGTCATGGACATATCTTTTTAAAAGTTAACTCACTAACGGATGTTGATGTGATTGCTGCTATTTATGATGCTGCACAGGTCGGCTTGCCGTTTCGTTTGATTGTTAGAGGGGCTTGTTGTTTGCAGACAGGAGTTTGTGGACCTAAGGAACAAATAGTCGTTTCTAGTGTAGTTGGCCAGTTATTAGAGCATAGTCGCATATATGCCTTCTACGATGAAACAACTTCAGTTTGGCTGTCATCTGCTGATCTGATGACTAGAAATATGGATAATCGTGTTGAATTGGCAGCCCCCGTTCCATCAGGACCATTGCAACAAAAATTAGAACAAATTATTCAGATTTATAGTGCTGATGATGTTGATGGATTTTTTATGAATGAAAAAGGACACTACTATAAATATGAAAGTCCCAAAGGAGAATCTGCCCAGCACTTCTTTTTACAAGCAGCATTACCCCAGGATTCGTTAACAGGGACGCATTGGTGGAACCGCTTAGGGAAACTATTTCACTTAGTTCGGTGAACTATAAGCAAAAAGCGCAGACGGCTAATAACCGGTTGCGCCTTTTGAATTAGGTTAAAATGGTTGCCAGCGCGAATGACGGTCGCTCCGGTTGTTATTTGAAGACGTTTGGTTTTAAACGTTGCAAGGTTTGGTTATTTAGGAACCAATAGAGCAAGAAAGACTGGATTGGAAAAGAAATCAAGTTTTTTAAGCAACGAATCGGTAGAAAATAAAAAAAAGAAGTTTTAGCCAGTATAGCGACCCAGAGGGAGTTCAGACCAATGTTGATAATCACAGCGATTATTAACGAAACAAAAATAGTTCGCTTCAGCGAAATGTTTTCTTGCTGGTAGAACCAGATACTGTACCAGAGAGCCGCCAGGACGGCCGAAATGGTAAAACCAATGAAGTAGGGCTGCCCGCTGAGCATTGTTGAAATAAAATCGATAATGACAGCAACACCCATTGACCAAAATGGACCATACCACTTGGCAATTAGAGCCACGATTAGAAATGAGAATGTAAATCTGACGTTACTGTTACCGATCGCAAATCGATCTAAGACCAGCTCGGCTGCCATGAGCAACGCAAGATAGGTCATTCCACGGATACTTAGAGAGCGTAACCCCCATTTTTTGAAACCATTAAACATATTGACATCTCCTGACTGGAGCTGCCACCAAATGGTGAGATTAGTGGCGAATGCGGAACAAGCATCGCAAGCTGTGCTTTTCGTCCAGCGTTCACATTCCGTTCCGCTGGCACTTAACGCGCGAGTTCCTACCCCAAAAATTTTGTACCGAGTAAGTGTAACATGTTTAACCAAAAGATGATAATGTTACACGATTAGTTGACAGTACGTAATATTTTTCGTATAGTAGTTGATGTCTTAAAGTTTGTTATTCCTAATTGGCTAATATTTTTTGAGATAAGTAGTTGACGAATCTTCGCCAACCAGGTATACTAATAAAGTTGTCAAGCGATTGAT
>NZ_ALXG01000027.1:0-33908 GCF_000512295.1 Fructilactobacillus florum 8D | reverse complement strand
ACATTCGTTATGAATGTAGCTACTGCTTTTTTGGAAGCAAACAATGATTAATAAAAACACCCATGCCAAATGCATGAGTGCCAAAATAAAATATTAACGTTTTGAGAATTGACGTGCTTTCCGGGCTTTTTTCAAACCTGGTTTCTTTCGTTCTTTCATCCGTGAGTCCCGGGTTAATAAGCCGGCACTCTTTAATGCTTCACGGAAATCAGGGTCAACATCGAGCAATGCTCGTGCAATCCCTAACCGAATGGCTCCAGCTTGTCCAGAGAAACCACCACCGTTAACGTTTGCTAGGGTATCGTAATTTCCTAGTGTTTCCGTTGTGTTGTATGGTTGTAAGATTACTTCACGTAAACTTGGAAATGGAATGTAATCTTCCACGTCACGACCATTAATGACAACTTTACCAGTACCGGGAACTAGACGTACCCGCGCAACTGAATCTTTCCGGCGACCTGTGCCGGCATATTGTACTTTAGCCAATTGAGTTTCCTCCTTAAATTAGATGGTTAATATCTAAAACTTCAGGTTGTTGGGCAGCTTGTTGATGATCAGCACCAGCGTAAACATGCAATTTCTTTGCAATTTTACGACCTAAAGTTCCGTGAGGAAGCATTCCTTTAACAGATTGCTCAATTAACTTGTCTGGTTTTTCATCGCGTAACATGCCAAATGATTCTTGTTTAATCCCACCAATGTATTGCGTGTGGTGGTAGTGCATCTTGTTTTTAGCTTTGTGACCCGTCAAAGCTACCTGAGCAGCATTGATGATAATCACATGATCACCACAATCAACGTTGGGTGTGTAAGTGGTCTTATTTTTACCGCGTAAAACGGTTGCGGTGACGCTTGCTAGCCGACCCAAAGGGATCCCAGCTGCGTCAATCAAATACCATTTGTGTTCAATTTCACCGGGCTTAGCCATGTATGTTGTACGCACTATTCTTTCCTCCGTGTTTCTGTGTTTGTTCGACACCTTATAAGTTTCCGGGGCTTATGTGGGGCAAACAATACCATCTACCATAATACAAATTATTAGTATAAAAGTCAATCAAGATCCCGATGCTTTTTTTGTGAATGTTGCGGATCATCACCAGGATAATAGACACGTTCTAAATACAACCCTTGAGCCGGCAGCGTCAACCGAGCTTCTTGACGATTTCGCACCTGCAAGAGCCGTTCAATATCATGAACAGGACGCTTTCCCATCCCAATTTCAACTAGCACCGCCGCCATAATTCGCACCTGGTTGTACATAAAACCATCGCCATAAAACGACAAATGGACCTCGTCATGAGCGCAATCCTCTCGAACGGTTGCGGAAAAAATCGTGCGAACCCGACTTCCCGGCTTGGCACCAGCCGCCACGAATGAGGAAAAGTCATGGCGACCTAATAAATCAGTAGCAGCTTGTTGCATTTTTTGAACATCAAGCGGAAAGCGCCAGTGGGCAGTATACCGCCGCTTGAATGGGTTAGTAAATTCCCCTTGAGCAATCCGGTAAAGATATCGTTTGCCAGTTACGTCATAACGAGCCTGAAAATCAGCTGCTACTTTGGCAACAGCAATAATTTCAATATCTAACGGACACATACTGTTTAAACCCTTCAAGAGACTGGTAGCTGCTAGTTGAAATGGAAAATCGAAATGAGCAGTTTGTGCCAGCGCATGCACCCCCGCATCAGTCCGACCAGAACCATACACAACAATTGCTGGTTCTGGGTTTTTAGCCATAATGTTTATCAACTTGGTTAAAACCCCTTCTACCGTTCGCTGGTGTGGCTGACGTTGAAAGCCCGCAAAATCAGTCCCTTCATATGCAAATGTAATTTTATACCGTGGCATTAAAATCCTCGCGTTCCCAGTACTAAAAGACCTAGTACAATTACTAACCCTAACGATCCCGTGTCAGCCGGCCGCCAAATAAATTTACGGTAACTAGTCCGCACAGCCTGAACGGAGTAACCACTCGCTCCCAGTGCGTCCGCCAGATGATCAGCATGTCGAAACGATGCCACTAGCAACGGAATAATCAAAGTTCCAATGTTTCGTACTCGTTCCCAGAGTTTGCCCTGATTAAAGTTAGTGCCACGGGAGCGTTGTGCATCCATAATCGTTTGCAGTTCGGTCAATAGCGTGGGAATAAAGCGCAGGGCAATTGAAATCATCATCCCGATGGTGGAGACAGGAACTTTAAGTCGTTTTAGGGGCTGAAGTAGCCGTTCAATTCCTGCCGCAATCGCATTTGGCGAAGTCGTCATGGTCAACAAGGCTGCTTCCATAATGATTAGCGTAAACCGTACTAAAATCAGCCCAGCCGTTACCAAACCCGTCGATGTAATCTTAACAACACCCCAGTGAAAATAAATGGTCCCCCCCGTTCCAAACAAGATTTGAATCAGGAGAGTAAACCCGATTAGCCATAAAAAGGGAATAATCGTATGAAGCATCATGGACAGTGAAAGGCGAGCCGCACTGATTTGGACAATTAAGGCACACCCCAATATGCCATAATTAAGCCAATTATTTGCAACCAGGGTCCACGTAATCAAGAGCAGCACCGCCAAAATTTTGGTTACCGGATTCAAACGATGGATCAATGAGTTTCCGGGCAGGTAATTGCCAAAAACTATTTGTTGCATGGATGACCTCCCTGATGGATATCGTTAACCAGCAGCCTCGTTGCTTCTGTAGCGGTCAATGGTAATTGTGCCAGCTGGACTCCGTGAGCTTGCAGCCGGTAATAAAATTGCACCGCAGCTGGAAGTGGGACTGCCGTAGGTGCGGTTGCAAAAAACTCACGTACGGGTTGATCTCGTATCAATTGGCCTGCTTGTAACATCAAGACCCGCGCGGCTAACTGAGCAACCACATCCATGTCATGTGTAATGATGATGATTGTTACTTGTTGCTGCTGGAGGCGTCCCAATAAGTCCAATAATTGCTGGACTCCGGCAGCGTCTAAGCCCACCGTTGGCTCATCTAAGACCAGCAACCGTGGTTTCATTGCTAAAACTCCAGCAATTGCAACCCGTCGCATTTGACCCCCCGAAAGTTCAAAGGGTGAGCGTGTTTCAAATTCTGGTGGAATCCCCACGGCCCGTAAAGCTTGCTGTGCTAACTGTCGAGCCTCTTTCTCGGACTTGCCAAAATTTTGCGGTCCAAAACTAACGTCTGCCAAAACCGTTTCTGCGAACAGTTGATGTTCGGGTGCTTGAAAAATCATGCCCACCTCGGACCGTAACTGCTGCAACGCCCGCCGATTCGTGTGGCGATTCAGTCGAAGACCATTAATGGTTACTGTCCCACTCGTAGCGAACTGCAACCCGTTTAGTAGTCGCATTAAGGTCGACTTGCCACTCCCGGTTGCACCCACAATAGCAACGGTTTCTCCTTGTGCAATCTGTAATGAAATATCAGTCAACGCTGGATGAACAACCGGCGTTTGCAAACCATAGCTATAATTAACCTGTTTTAAAACAACTGGGAAATCCATTGACTCAGTCCTTCATCATCTAAATAGTGTGCGGGCACTGTGATCCCACGGTCGCACAGTTGGTGTTGTACTTGTGCACTGAAGGGCGCCTGCATCTGCATTGCCGTAAGTAAGTCTGGTTGCTCAAAAAATCGTGCGGGCGCCCCCTGAAATACGACTTTATGCTGATTAAGTGCAAGGACCTGGTCAGCTTGAGCCACCGCAGAAACATCGTGCGTAATCATTAGAATCGTGAGTTGCGTGGTCTTTTGCAACTGCGTCAAAACAGTTGTAATAGCCTCCTTTGTCGCTGCATCGAGCATACTGGTGGCTTCATCTAAAACCAAAATTTCAGGTTGAACTGCTAAGGCACTGGCTAAGGCAACCTTTTGTTGTTGTCCGCCCGACAGCCAGCTGGGGTCGTGTTCGGCAAGTTCACTAATCCCAACTTGTTTCATGGCTTGCGGAACCAGTTGGTGCATGGTTTCATAATCAACTTGCCGATTCTCGAGCCCAAAAGCGACATTTTCAGCAACCGTGCCCGCAATCAGCTGATCAGCCGGTGTTTGAAAAACCAAGGCTAATTTTTGCTGTAACCGCTGCCGATTTTCCTGCCGAAGGGGTTCATCATCAAGCTTAATGGTGCCTGCAGTTGGTAGCAGTAACCCATCTAAAAGCTTAATGATCGTGCTTTTACCACTACCATTTGGACCGACTAGTGCCGTGGTTTGACCACTTTGCAACGTAAAGGACAGCTGTTCAAAAACTGGATCCGCGCCGTCATACGAAAAGGCAACGTCATTAAATTCAATTTTACCAGGCATCCCACCAAGTCCCCTCAATTTTATGTATAAAAAAATCACTAAAAGGTTGAGGCGCATGGAAAAAAATCCACATTCAAGCTAGACTTGGAATTCCATCATCATAACGCTTTATACCTCAATCTTAGTGATTCAGTGCAATATTAAATTAAATGCTCAAAAAAAGCTTAGACAAATTCTAAGATTACCATCTGAGCACCATCACCGCGCCGAGGCATGGTTTTTAAGATCCGCGTGTAGCCACCCTGACGATCTTGGTACTTTGGTGCTAATTCATCGAATAACTTTTGTAGTGCCGTCGTAACCTTAACGTCATCGCCTTCAGCTTTAACATCTGCAATTGAATTCTGCAGGTAAGCAGCTGCTTGACGACGTGCACTTAAGTCCCCCTTTTTACCTAGGGTGATCATTTGGTCAGCTAGTGAGCGCACTGTTTTAGCTTTGGCTTCAGTTGTTTCGATCCGATCGTTAACAATCAGTTGCGTGGTCAAGTTCCGCAAGAGTGCTCGTCGAGGACCCTGTTTACGACCAAATTTACGATAACTCATAAGTCGATTCCTCCTTTTATCTTAGTCTTCTTTACGAAAGGATAGTCCTAGGGCATCCAATTTTTGTTCGATTTCTTCTAGGGACTTCCGTCCTAGGTTACGAACATTCATCATATCCGCCATGGATTTATCGGTTAATTCTTGAACCGTGTTAATCCCAGCTCGTTTCAAACAGTTGTAAGAACGAACTGACAAATCTAATTCCTCGATTGACATTTCGAGCATTTTTTCCTTGTGGCTCTCTTCTTTTTCAACCATCACGTTGGTATTTTGTGCCCGATCTGTCAAATCAACAAACATTTCCAAATGCTGAGTTAAAATCTTAGCTGCCAAACTGATTGAATCTGAAGGAGTAATCGAACCATTGGTCCAAATATCTAAAGTCAATTTATCGAAATCATCACGTTGTCCAACACGTGTATCTTCCACTTGGTAGTTCACACGTTCGATTGGGGTATAAATAGAATCGATTGGTAACACACCGATTGGCATATCATCATTGCGAGCCTTGTTCTCTTCTGCAGAGACATACCCGCGACCCTTATCAGCCGTCATCGTCATGTGCAGGGTTGCCCCTTCTGCTACCGTTGCTAGATGTAAATCAGGGTTCAAAATGGTAGTTTCGCTATCGGTCGTAATGTCTGCCGCCGTCACTTCAGCTGGACCGGTAACTTCGACACTCATAGAGTGGACTGCTTGTTCGTCACCTTCTAATCGAAGTTTGAGCTTTTTTAAGTTCAAAATGATCTTGGTAACGTCTTCGGTCACACCCTTGATCGTTGAAAATTCGTGCAAAACCCCGTCAATCTGAACGCTGGTAACGGCAGCTCCAGGTAACGAAGCCAACAAAACTCGGCGCAAAGAATTGCCTAAAGTAGTCCCATAGCCGCGTTCCAATGGCTCAACAACTATTTCACCGTAATTATTTGTTTCTTCAATTTTATGAATGTTAGGCTTTTCAAATTCAATCATGCGAAGTACCCCTTTCAAACCGCGTTGAGTCTAATCCTAAAATCATCCCTAACTAAGCTTAAACTCGACGACGCTTTGGAGGACGGCACCCATTATGAGGAACGGGAGTAACGTCTCTAATTGCGGCAACTTCCAAACCAGTAGTTTGTAAAGCTCGAATGGCTGATTCGCGACCGGAACCAGGTCCTTTAACCGCTACTTCAACGGACTTCATACCGTGTTCCATGGCCGTTTTAGCAGCTGCTTCAGCTGCCATCTGAGCAGCGAATGGAGTTGATTTACGACTACCACGAAATCCAAGGGCTCCAGCTGAAGACCAAGCAATTGCATTTCCCTGTACATCAGTAATCATTACTAACGTGTTATTAAACGTTGAGTGGATATGAGCAACTCCTGCTTCAACGTGTTTTCTTGTTTTACGTTTACGTGTGCTTTTAGTTTTAGCCATATGCGTTGATAACCTCCTTTAATTGATTATTTGGTGCTGCGCTTCCCTTTACGAGTTCGAGCGTTGTTCTTCGTGTGCTGACCACGGGATGGTAAACCACGACGATGACGCAAGCCACGGTATGAACCGATCTCAGAGAGTCGCTTAATATTCATACTAACTTCACGACGTAGGTCTCCCTCAATTGTAAAGTCATCAAGAGCTACCCGAATCTTATCTTCTTGATCAGGAGTTAAATCCTGAGTCCGAACGTCTTCTGAAACACCGGCTTTTGCAAGCACTTTGGTAGCCGTCGTTGTTCCAACCCCAAAAATGTAGGTTAAAGCAATGACAACCCGTTTGTTACGTGGTAAATCAACTCCGGCAATTCGAGCCATTAAATCCACCTCCTATAAAATTATTTTCCTTGTCGTTGTTTGTGTTTAGGATTTGCAGAACAAATCACCATCACACGACCCTTACGTTTGATGATTTTGCAATTTTCGCACATCTTTTTAACTGATGGACGGACTTTCATATTATAAACCTCCTACATCAGGACCTACTTAAATCGATAAGTAATCCGGCCCTTCGTTAAATCATACGGTGACATTTCAACGGTTACCCGATCTCCTGGAAGTATTTTAATGTAATGCATCCGAATCTTGCCAGAGACATGGGCAAGAATCTCATGCCCATTTTCCAGTTCGACTTTGAACATGGCGTTTGGTAAGGTTTCCGTAATTTTTCCTTCGATCTCAATGACATTATCTTTTGCCAAAACAATCCTCCAAAACTTAAGTCGAACAAATTCTTTGCAAACTTATCAGCATGCTCTAATATAGCATATTTTATCAGTAACGACAAACTCTGCCTTAGGCTACGACAAGTTATTGAGAATTTGATTAATTTCTTTGGTAACCGTCGGAATTGCTTGGTCACCATTCACCGTGTGCAGCAGGTGCTCTGTTTGGTAGTAATCCAGCAGCGGCGTATTCATTTCGACATTGACTTTCAACCGATTTTTAACTGTCGCAGGTTTATCATCACTGCGTTGATAAAAAACATGCCCACCACATACATCACAAGTTCCAGCCACTTTGGGCTGATTATACAATTTGTGATAGGTTGCTCCACAGTTTTTACAGATAAACCGACCAGAAAGCCGTTCTTCTAAAACTGATGGGGCTACGTCAATGTTAATGACCGCAGAAAGTTGACGATTGAGCTGCGTCCCAATGAGCTTTAACTGCTCTGCCTGTGCCAAATTTCTCGGAAAGCCATCAAGCAGATAACCATTAGCGGTATCCGCCTGCTGCAAACGATCCGCAACAATTCCACAAGTTACATCATCGGGGACTAAATCTCCCTTATCAATGTAACTCTGGGCTTTGAGACCCATTGGTGTCTGGTTTTTAATTGCCGCACGGAAAATATCACCAGTCGAAATATGTGGAATTTGATAACGTTCCGTAATAAATTCGGCTTGGGTCCCCTTGCCAGCACCTGGCAATCCCATTAAAAATAAATTCATTGTCAAAAACGTCGCTCCCTTACTTTTTGCCAGTATCATCAGCTTGAATAAAGCCGACGTAATCTTGGCGCATGGTCAATCCTTTGATTTGCTGCATCGTTTCGATGGCAACCCCGACAATAATCAGCAGGTTAGTCCCACCGAGCCCAATTGAGTTGTTGAGATTCCAAACATTTTGCGCAATCAGAGGGATCAAAGAAACAATCCCCAAGAAAAGCGCTCCAATGGTACTCAATCTCATTAACAAACGCGAAACATAGGTTTGCGTTGTCTTACCAGGCCAGACCCCAGGAATATAGCTTCCTTGTTTTTGCAGGTTTTCGGATAATTTTTCTGGATTAACCTGCACAAAAGCATAGAAGAAAGTAAAGACCACAATCAAAATGGTGTAAAAAGTTGCCCCACTAGGGGTCTGCATATTAAAGAGTTGCGTGAGCACCTTATACCAGCCTGATTCTCCAAAATTTTTAGTGAAGAACAGCAAAATGGTCTGCGGGGTTGAAATAAAAGCACTGGCAAAAATTACCGGAATCACTCCGGCCACGTTAACCTTCAATGGAAGATAACTTGATTTACCAGAACCAGCCGAGCGTCGGGTATATTGAATTGGAATCCGACGTTCCGCCTGTTGTACCCAAGTAACAAAAGTCACAATGATCAACATGGCGACAATCAAGCCGATGACAATCAGAACCGGTTGCCACAAATCACTCGAATCGGTGCCTTCAATATATTGCTGATAAAAACTCGTTAATCCATTAGGAATGTTAGCGATAATCCCAGCAAAAATAATCATGGACACCCCTTGACCAATTCCCTTGTCGGTAATCATGTCACCCATCCACGTGGTTAACATCGTACCCGCCGTCAAAATCAGCCCGATACTAATGTAGGTGCCAACTCCGGGATTTTGCACTAGATGCAAACTACTTAAAGCATTGAAACCGGCGGTAATTCCCACCGACTGGAAAAAGGCCAGTACAATGGCCAACCGCCGAGTAACCCGATCAAGTTTTAGTCGACCAACTTCACCCTGCTTACTCCATTCCACAAAACGCGGTACGATGTCCATTTGCAACAACTGCACCACGATTTGGGCCGTAATATAGGGTGACACTCCCATCGCAAAGATGGAATAGTTGGTTAAACCACCACCACTGAAAATATTTAAAACATTAACTAACCCAGAAGACGCAACTTCTTGAAGTGCCTTAGCATTAATCCCAGGAACCGTGATGTAGGCTCCTAACCGGAAAACTGCTAGGACAAAAAGCGTAAATAAAATCTTATTACGAATATTTTTGTCAGCAAATGCACTCTTTAAGGTAGATAACATTAAATCACCTCGGCTTTACCACCAGCTGCTTCGATTGCTGTTTTAGCACTTGCAGAGAACTGGTTGGCTTTAACCGTCAAAGCTTTGTCTAGCTTACCAGTTCCTAAGATTTTGATCCCATCTTTGGGATTACGAACAACCCCAGTTTCAACAAGCACTGCTGGCGTAACTTCAGCATTACTGTCAAAACTATTGAGTTTATCTAAGCTCACCGTCACAATTTGTTTCCGGTTCATGCTAGTAAATCCACGCTTAGGAATCCGCCGGTACAAAGGCATCTGGCCCCCTTCAAAACCTAAACGAGTCTTGCCACGGGCTTTTTGACCTTTTTGACCGCGACCGGAAGTCTTTCCTTTGCTACCCATTCCACGACCTTTTCGACTTCGAGTCGAACGAGATCCGGCAGCAGCTTTTAATTCGTGTAACTTCATAGTGAGTGGCACCTCCTTTTTTTAGAAAATAATTAGTCTTCTACTTGTTCAACTTTAACGAGGTGAGCGACTTTAAAAAGTGCTCCCCGTGTCGCTGCGTTGTCAGGACGAGTGACACTGCTGTTAATCCGTCCTAAACCAAGGGCTTCCACAATTTTACGTTGTTTAGGAAGACGATGTGCAGCACTGTGAACTAGGGTAATTTTTAATTGAGCCATCTGAAAAACCTCCTTATTCAGCTAAATGATCAACTGAAACCCCACGGAGCTCGGAAACTTCGTGAGCGTTCTTCAGACCTTTCAGCCCTTCAAACGTTGCTCGGATAACGTTAATGGCGGTATCCGAACCCAGTCGCTTACTAGTAACATCGTTGATTCCGGCTAATTCCATGACCGAACGAACGGCACCACCGGCAGCAACCCCAGCACCTTCTTCAGCTGGTTTTAATAAAATGCGGCCCCCACCGTAAACGCCCACAATTTCATGCGGAATCGTTGTGTTCACGATTGGAACTTCAATCAGATTCTTTTTAGCGGCTTCAACTGCTTTTCGGATTGCTTCTGGAACTTCTTGTGCTTTCCCGGTTCCAAAACCAACGTGTCCGTTTTTGTCACCAACAACTGCTAAAGCGGCAAATCGTAACCGACGACCACCTTTAACAACCTTGGTAATCCGATTAATGGCAACCACGTTGTCATCTAAATCCAATTTATCTGGATCAATATACTTAGCCATGCGTGTGATATCCTCCTTTGATTAAAATTCGAGCCCGTTTTCACGAGCTGCTTCAGCGAGCGCTTGAACCCGTCCGTGGTATAAGTAACCGCCGCGATCAAACACAACGTGCTTCAAGTTAGCAGCTTGGGCCCGCTTAGCAACTAAGGCACCGACTTCAGCTGCCTGCGCTGTTTTGTCACCGGCTTTAATTTCTTGATCTAGAGTTGAGGCACTAGCTAGCGTTACACCCGCTACGTCATCAATTAATTGAGCGTAGATGTTTTTGTTAGAACGAAAGACGTCTAAACGTGGGCACTCAGCAGTACCAGCAATTTTACTGCGAACTCGGGCATGACGTGCCTTACGAGTTTTATTTTTGCTTGGTTTTGTAATCAAATTAGTCACCTCTGTTTGTTGTGATTAAACTTTATTTACCAGTCTTACCTTCTTTAAGAGTAATGTGTTCGTCAACATAACGAATTCCCTTACCTTTATAAGGTTCTGGAGAACGAATGGAACGAACCTTGGCAGCAAAGTCACCAACGTGTTGTTTGCTAATCCCAGAAATTTCAATCGTCGTATTATCAGGAACTTTAACTTCCAAATCTTCAGGAACTGGAACAATCACTGGATTTGAGTATCCCACGTTTAAGGTCAGTTCAGTCCCTTTTAATTGGGTTCGGTATCCAACACCGACTAATTTCAAAGTTTTTTGAAAACCATCAGTAACCCCAATTACCATATTGGCAATGTTGGCACGTGAAGTTCCATGTAATGCTCGTTCACGATTGTCGTACTTACCAGTAGGAGTGAAGTTCACTTCGTTCCCATCGATTTTCATTTCGATTTCAGTAGCAAGCGTCCGCGTTAGGTTCCCCTTGGGACCCGTCACCGTGACCTGGTCGCCACTTTGTTTGACCGAAACCCCTTCGGGCAGGTCAATCGTTTTGTAACCAATTCGACTCATCTTATACACACCTCCGTTTCGAAATTATTTATTACCAGACGTAGGCGAGAACTTCGCCACCGACTTTTTTCGCACGTGCTTCTTTATCGGTGATAACACCATCGGAAGTTGAAATGATGGCAATCCCTAAACCATTAAGAACTTTAGGAACATCATCAGACTTAACGTATGAACGCAAGCCGGGTTTTGAAATTCGTTTCAAACCTGAAATTACACGTTGATCGTTAGCGCCGTACTTTAGAAAAACGCGAATAACACCCTGAGTATCATCGTCGAGATATTCAACTCGACTCACGAATCCTTCGCGCTTTAAAATTTCAGCAATATTACGTTTCATTTTAGATGCAGGTACATCAACCGAACGGTGGCGTGCCATATTGGCATTGCGGATTCGAGTTAAAAAGTCTGCAATTGGATCTGTCATTGCCATGAACGTGAAACCTCCCCTTTAATTTTTTTGGTTTACCAGCTAGCTTTTTTCATGCCAGGAATCTGACCCTTGTGAGCAAGCTGACGCAAGCAAATGCGGCATAAATGAAATTTTTGATAAACTGCACGAGGTCGGCCGCAACGTTCACAACGCGTATAAGCTTGCGTTGAAAATTTAGCAGGACGCTGACTCTTTTCGACCATTGATTTTTTTGCCAAATTAAAACCTCCTATTTAGCGAATGGCATTCCAAACTGAGCAAGCAGTTCGTGAGCCTCTTCATCAGTGTTAGCAGTAGTAACCAGCACGATATCTAATCCACGAACTCGGTTAACATCATCATAGTTGATTTCTGGGAAAATCAATTGCTCCTTTACACCGAGAGTAAAGTTTCCTCGTCCATCAAAGGAACGGTTTGAAACTCCGTGAAAATCACGAACTCGTGGTAAAGAAACGTTAATCAACTTATCTAAGAAATCATACATTTTATCGCCGCGCAACGTTACCTTGGCACCAATTGGCATTCCTTGGCGGAGTCTAAAAGCGGCAATCGACTTCTTAGCCTTAGTAATGAGCGGTTTTTGACCAGAAATTAGCGCCAATTCGCTCACTGCTTCATCTAAGTTTTTGGAGTTTGTTACAGCATCACCAACACCCATATTCAAAACAATTTTTTCAAGTTTTGGTCCTTGCATAATTGATGAATAGTTAAACTTTTCTACTAGTGCTGGGAGAATTTCTTGCTGATATCTTTCTTGTAAACGAGTAGACATGCGAATTAATTCCTCCTTTCACTACAATCTAGTCGATTGCTTTCTGTGATTTTTTTGAAATACGAACTTTTTTACCATCTTTGATTTCAACCTTGATCCGAGTTGGTTTGTTCGTAGATGGATCTAACAACATCACGTTCGATGCATCGATTGGAGCTGCAACGTCAGAAACATTCCCTTGCGGATTGTTTTGTGATGCTTTTTGGTGCTTTTTAACCATGTTGATTCCGTCCACAACCACGCGATTTTTCGCAGCAATGGTGCGGGTAATCGTACCGTCTTTGCCCTTATCTTTACCAGCAATGACACGAACTTTGTCACCAGTCTTTAAGAACATTAATCTGACACCTCCCTGGTTTTTCTTGGATTAAAGTACTTCTGGAGCTAATGAAACAATCTTTAAGAAGTTGTTGTTTCGTAATTCACGAGCAACGGGTCCAAAAATCCGAGTTCCCCGAGGGCTCTTATCGTCATTAATTAAAACAGCAGCATTTTCATCAAACCGGATGTATGATCCATCAGTTCGACGTGCAACGGACTTAGTCCGAACGACAACTGCTTTAACAACATCACCTTTTTTGACAACGCCACCTGGTGTTGCTTGTTTGACAGTAGCAACAATAGTATCGCCAATTCCAGCATACCGCACTTTAGAACCGCCCAAAACTTTGATAGTCAGCAATTCGCGCGCTCCAGAATTATCGGCAACCTTCAAACGACTTTCTTGTTGAATCATAGTAAGTGGCCTCCTTTCAACTTAAAATCAGAATACGATAAATGAAGCAAAGCTAGATAATAACGGCTTTTTCGACAACATCAAGTAAGCGGAAGTGAACATTTTTTGACAAAGGCCGAGTTTCCATGATCTCAACAATGTCGTTCATTTTAGCAGTGTTATTTTCGTCGTGTGCCATGTACTTCTTGGTGTACTTCATCCGCTTTCCGTAAGTTGAATGTTTTTTAGTAGTTTCAACAGCAACGGTGATGGTTTTATTCATTTTGTCAGAAACCACCCGTCCACGGTATGTTTTCCGTTCATTACGTGATTCGCTCATTAAGATATACCCCCTTTATCGAATCTTATTTGTTTAATTCTGCTTGTCGCAGAGCTGTTTTCAAACGGGCAATCGTCTTGCGAACCGTTCGTAAGCGCGCCGTGTTTTCCAATTGACCAGTGGCTAATTGGAAACGAAGATTGAACAATTCTTTTTTGTAATCTTGTTCTTTAGCCCGCATTTCATCGGTAGTCAACTGACTAATTTCTTTAGCCTTCATTTGATTCGCCACCTACTTCCTCACGTTTGATAATCTTAGTACGAACAGGCAGTTTGTTGGAAGCTAACGTCAAAGCTTTGATGGCTGTTTCTGAATCAACACCACCAACCTCGAAAAGCACTTTGCCACGCTTAACGGGAGCAACCCAGCCAGCTGGGCTACCTTTACCTTTACCCATTCGAACTCCAATTCCCTTTTCAGTGTACGATTTTTGGGGGAAAATCTTAATCCAAACTTTCCCGCCACGTTTCATGCTTCGGGTAATCGCAATACGACAAGCTTCAATCTGTCTATTAGTAATCCAATGTGAATCGATGGTTTGTAAACCATATTCACCAAAAGCAACGCTGTTACCGCCCTTAGAGTGCCCGCGAAGCTTACCACGGTGTTCTCGACGATGCTTAACACGTTTTGGTACTAGCATGTTTACTTACCTCCCTGATGATTTTCCTCGGGCTTGTCAGGTAAAACTTCGCCCCGGTTAATCCAAGTTTTCACTCCGATAGAACCATACGTCGTGTGTGCTTCGTTCCAGGAATAATTGATGTCTGCCCGGAGCGTGTGTAGTGGAACACGACCTTCTGAATAGCTTTCGATTCGAGCCATATCGGCACCATTGAGTCGACCAGCTGACTGCGTTTTAACACCCTTAGCACCAGCGCGCATAACGCCCTTCATGCTCTGACGCATAGCCCGTCGAAAGGCAACTCGACCTTCTAGTTGCTTTGCAATGTTATCACCAACTAAAATTGCTTCAAGATCTGGCTTCTTAACTTCCACAATATTAATGTGAACGCGACGACCAGTTAATTTGTTTAATTCTTGTCGCAAAGTTTCAACTTCAGAACCACCCTTACCAATCACCATTCCTGGTTTGGCAGTGTGAATCGAAATGTTGACCCGTTTAGCCGCACGTTCGATTTCAACAGCCGAGACAGAAGCGTCTGCAAGCCGTTTATCAAGATATTCACGAATCTTTAAATCTTCATTTAAGTAGTTTGCAAACTGATCATCGTTTGCGTACCACTGAGCTTGCCAGCCACGGTTAACTCCAATTCGGAAACCATTTGGGTTAATTTTTTGACCCATGCTCTATCCCTCCTTTTTTTCTGATACTACGATGGTAATGTGACTCGTACGCTTGTTGATTGGTGAAGCTGATCCCTTTGCGCGCGGACGGAATCTCTTTAAAGTGGGACCTTCATCAGCATATGCTTCACTGACTACTAAATCTTGACCATCAAGGTCAAAGTTGTTTTCTGCATTAGCAACTGCTGAGTGCAAAACTTTACCAACCACTGGAGAAGCACCCCGAGGAGTGAACTTCAGGATTGCCACTGCTTCGGCCACCTGTTTGCCTCTAATAAGATCTAAAACAAGGCGGACCTTACGAGGGGCAATTCGAACTGTTTTCGCAATTGCTTTTGCTGATGTAACTTGTTCAGCCATTAGTTATCCTCCTTGTTTATACGGTTTTCTTATCGGCACTGTTGTTACCATGGCCATGGAAAGTCCGAGTGGGGACAAACTCACCCAGTTTGTGACCAACCATGTCTTCTTGAATGTAAACGGGAACGTGATGACGTCCATTATAGACAGAAATCGTGTAGCCGATGAAACTTGGGAAGATCGTCGAACGACGCGACCAAGTCCGGATTACTGACTTCTTTTCTTGATCCTTTTGTGCCTCAATCTTTTTCAACAATGACTGATCAGCAAAAGGTCCTTTTTTTAGGCTTCGACTCATGAATGGAACCTCCTTTTAAATGTATTGATACCGTAAACCTGCTAAACAAGTTTACATCTTGGAACCCTTGCGACGACGAACAATAAATTTGTTCGAGCGGGCTTTCTTCGAACGGGTTTTCTTTCCCACCGTTTTCTTGTGCCAAGGAGACAAAGGAGATGGGTAACCAACTGGAGCTTTTCCTTCACCACCACCATGTGGGTGATCGTTAGGGTTCATTACCGAGCCTCGAACATGAGGTCGTTGACCACGATAGCGAGTCCGACCAGCTTTTCCCCAGTTGACCAACGAATGTTCTTCATTGCCAACCGTTCCAATAGTAGCGCGACAAACTGAGAGAACCATCCGAACTTCACCAGAAGGTAATTTAACTAGCGAATATTTGCCATTTCCATCATTACTGATTAATTGAGCAGAGTTACCAGCTGAGCGAGCCAACTGCCCTCCCTTACCAGGCTTCAATTCAATGTTGTGAATTGTCGAGCCAACTGGAATATCACGTAGTTGTAAAGTGTTTCCAGGCTTGATATCAGCATCAGCACCTGATTGAACAACATCGCCAACTTTCAAGCCCTTAGGAGCTAGAATGTAAGCTTTAACTCCATCAGCATAAACAACTAGCGCAATGTTAGCCGTCCGGTTAGGATCATATTCAATGGTTTTAACAGTTGCTGGAACGCCATCATGATTTCGCTTGAAATCAATCACACGATATTTATGCTTGTTCCCACCGCCACGATGCCGCACAGTCATACGACCGGAGTTGTTCCGTCCGGCCTTGTGTGCATTGGCTTCTACCAAAGTCTTTTCCGGTTTGTTAGTGGTGATTTGACTGTAGTCAATACTAGTCATATTCCGGCGACCGTTGGTAGTTGGTTTATATTTCTTTAAAGGCACGGTATTTTCCTCCTATACTATAGATTATTCTTCAGAGAAAAGTTTGATTTCATCTGAATCAGGGGTTAGGGTCACGATGGCCTTGCGGCGCTTCTTCGTAAATCCAATGTAACGTCCCTGACGTTTTTCTTTTCCGCGAACATTCATGATGTTTACTTTAGCAACCTTAACGTCAAAAATAGCTTCAACAGCATCTCTAACCTGGTGCTTGTTTGCTCGAAGAGCAACATCAAACGTATACTTCTTGTCATCCATCCGATCAGTAGTTGCTTCGGTGATTACTGGACGTAAAATAATATCACGTGCATCCATTATGCGAGCACCTCCTCTAGTTGAGAAAGAGCAGCTTTGGTAATAACGACCTTTTGACTGTTAAGCACGTCCAACGTGTTAACGCCCTTGCCACTAATTACCTGAACTCGATCCAAATTGCGAGCCGAACGAGCAGCATTGTCATTGCCATCTTCTAAGACCACTAAAGTCTTAGTAGCAGCATCCAAGCTGGCCAATAAGCTAGCAAAAGCTTTGGTCTGTGGTTGGTCAAAACTTAGGGAGTCGACTACCACAAGATCGCCATTAGCTACTTTTTCAGATAAAACTGATTTAACTGCCAACCGAGTTACCTTTTTAGGTAAGTGGTAAGCATATGAGCGTGCTGAAGGTCCAAAGACTACTCCACCGCCAACCCATTGAGGTGAACGAATCGAACCCTGTCGAGCTCGACCAGTTCCCTTTTGTCTCCATGGCTTCTTGCCACCACCGCGAACTTGACCACGCGACTTTGTCCCGTTGGTTCCTTGCCGCTGCGAAGCTTGTTGCATTAAGACCGTATCAAAAACGACATTTTCATTTGGAGTAATCCCAAAGATGTTGTCATTTAAGTCAACTGTGCCGGCTTGACTACCGTCTTGTTTATATACTGATACGCTTGTCATTGTCGAATCCTCCTTTCTTATTTTTTAGCAGCACTAACTGCTGTACGAACTTTAACCAAGGTTTTGTTGGCGCCAGGAATGTTCCCTTTGATTAACAAAACGTTGTTTTCAACGTCGGCTTTAACGATTTCTAAGTTCTGAATTGTTACCGTGTTGTTACCCATGCGACCGGGCAGTTTCATTCCCTTTACCACTCGGTTGATAATAACTCCCAGTGAACCAGGACGACGGTGGTAACGAGAACCATGAGTCGTAGGACCACGCCGCTGACCATCTTTATGAATGTTACCTTGGTATCCATGACCTTTTGTAGTACCCGTAACATCAACCATGTCGCCTGCTGCAAACGTGTCAGCCTTAACTTCTGCTCCGACTTGATAGTCTCCTAAGTCAACATCGTTGATTTCACGAACGAAGCGCTTAGGAGTAGTATTTGCCTTTTTGATATGACCTTGTTCTGGTTTGTTGCTTAACACAGCGCGCTTTTCATCAAAGCCCAACTGAACTGCTTCGTAACCGTCTGTTTCCATCGTCTTAACCTGTAAGACAACGTTTGGGGTTACATCAACTACAGTTACGGGAACTAATTCCCCGTTATCAGCAAAAACCTGAGTCATACCGACCTTTTTACCTAAGATTCCTTTTTTGGTCATGAGTACACCTCCAATTTTTTTGATAATTAATTATAGTTTAATCTCAATATCAACACCACTCGGTAAATCAAGTTTCATCAATGAATCAACCGTTTTAGGGGTTGGGTTCAAAATGTCGATTAACCGTTTGTGCGTTAACATCTCAAACTGTTCCTGTGACTTGCTGTACTTGAATGGTGATGCTAACACCGTGTATAAAGCCCGTTCCGTTGGTAATGGAATGGGACCAGAAATGTTAGCCCCCGTCCGTTGTGCCGTTGCCACAATCTTATCAGCAGCTTGATCTAAAGTACGGTGCTCGTAAGCTTTCAAGCGAATCCGAATCTTTTCCTTTGCCATCAAAATCCCTCCTTCGTCTATTTTCAAAATCAGACTAACTCCGTAGAAATTACCGGACTACCTGCCATGGCAAAGCGGCCGGGTGTGCCGCAACCTTCTACATCAACGCTGTCACGTGTAATTTGGGCGCACGTCGCCCTTAATTTAAAACACTATTACATCATACTGGAAAAACGTCACGGATTCAAGGGTTTTACACAATAATTTCAAAAAAGTAAACCGTGAAGTTCCCACGTGCGCTCCAGCTGTGCTTTTAATTATTTTTATATTCAAACAAAAAACAGGAACCCATCGCTGCAATGGATTCCTGTTTTTATAAACCAGTTTAGTTGGCGTCGCCACCATTTTTCTTGATAATATCTTCTTGAATACTCTTTGGCACGGCAGTGTAGTGGTCAAAGGACATTACAAATGTTCCTCGTCCCTGCGTAGCAGACCGCAAATCGGTTGCGTAACCAAACATTTCTGCTAGCGGTACCATGGCATGGATATTTTGCGCATTATCTTGCGCTTCCATTCCCTCAACATTACCTCGACGAGCAGTCACTTGACCCATGACATCACCCATGTATTCTTCTGGAACTCGAATATCAACTTTCATGATAGGCTCCAAAATTTTGGGATCTGCTTTTTTAGCAGCTTCTCGTAAGGCAATCGAAGCGGCAATCTTGAAGGCTGCTTCACTAGAATCGACTTCGTGATAGCTTCCATCATAAAGTTTAGCTTTTAAATCAATCAGTGGAAAACCAGCTAAAACTCCATTCTCCATTGATTCTTTCAAACCTTGCTCAACGGAAGGAATGAATTCACGAGGAACCACTCCACCAACGATGGCATCTTCAAACTCAAATCCAGCGCCTTCTTCATTTGGAGTGAACTCAATCCAAACATCACCATACTGACCTTTACCACCAGATTGGCGAATGAACTTACCTTCGGCTTGGACCTGTTTGCCAAAGGCTTCTCGATAAGCAACCTGTGGTTCACCGATGGAGGCATCCACTCCAAATTCACGTTTCATTCGTTCAATAATGATGTTCAGATGCAACTCACCCATTCCAGCAATAATAGTTTGCCCGGTTTCTGGGTTCGTATTTGCTTGGAAAGTTGGATCTTCTTCTGATAGCTTTTGCAAAGCCGTATTCATCTTGTTTTGATCAGCTTTGGTTTTAGGTTCTACCGCTACTTCAATCACAGGAGCAGGGAATTCCATAGATTCAAGATGCAATGGATGGTCTGGATCCGTTAAAGAATCACCCGTGGTCGTGTTCTTCAAACCAATGGCAGCCGCAATATCTCCAGAAAAGACTTCCGAAATTTCTTCCCGATTATTGGAGTGCATTTGCAGTAGTCGACCTACTCGTTCCCGTTTTTCCTTCGTAGCATTTAAAATGTAAGAACCTGATTCCAAAGAACCCCGATAAACCCGAATGTAAGTTAACCGACCAACGTAAGGATCAGTAGCCACTTTGAAGGCCAATGCGGCAAAAGGTTCTTTATCGTTAGCTTGCACGTCAACTTCTTCACCAGTATCTGGGTCAGTAGCAATGTAAGGACGCACATCCAATGGTGATGGAAGGTAATCAACCACTCCATCCATCATCATTTGTACTCCCTTATTTTTAAAGGCGGAACCAGCGAAAACTGGATACATATTTAAGTCCAGCGTTGCTTTTCGAATCCCGGCTTTCAGGTCAGCTTCGCTAATCTCTTCGCCTTCCAAAAATTTAGACATAACGTCATCATCAACGTCGGCCACTGCTTCTACCAAGTTGTCACGTTGTTGTTGGGCTTTTTCTTGCAAATCGGCAGGAATGTCAACTGTATCCCAGTTTTCACCTTCCTTATCCTCATCATAAACGTAGGCCTTCATTTTGATTAGGTCAATTACACCAGCAAACTCATTCTCAGCCCCAATTGGCATCTGAACGGGCACAGCATTAGCACCCAAACGTTCACGAATGGTTTTAACTGAGTAATCAAAGTTCGCACCGATTTTGTCCATTTTATTAATGAAAACAATCCGAGGAACGCTGAAGTCAGAAGATTGACGCCACACCGTTTCAGTTTGTGGTTCTACTCCAGCTTGTCCATCAAGCACCACGATGCCTCCATCAAGCACTCGCAAAGACCGCTCTACTTCAGCGGTAAAGTCCACGTGTCCAGGGGTATCGATGATGTTAACACGATAGCCATCCCATTCGGCCGTGGTTGCTGCCGATGTGATCGTGATTCCACGTTCTTTTTCTTCTTCCATCCAATCCATTTGGGAAGCCCCATCATGGGTTTCACCAATTTTGTGAATTTTACCGGTATAGTAAAGCACTCGTTCAGTGGTAGTTGTCTTACCAGCATCGATATGTGCAACAATCCCGATATTCCGTGTTTTTTCTAGCGGAAATTGACGCTTATTAGCCATTTCATAACTCCTTTTTTTAATTAATTAGTTCTAAAAAAAGCGGCTAATAGATTAGCCGCTCATTCAGCCCGCTAAGCAGCCGCCTGCTTACCAGCGGTAGTGCGCAAAAGCTCGGTTGGCTTCTGCCATTTTGTGGGTGTCTTCTCGCTTCTTAACGGCAGCCCCAGTGTTGTTGGCAGCGTCAATAATTTCTTTTGCTAACCGCTGCGTCATCGTGTGTTCACCACGTAAACGTGCGTAGTTAACTAGCCAGCGGAGTCCCAAAGTTGTGCGTCGCGCTGGGCGAACTTCGATCGGAACCTGGTAGTTTGACCCACCAACCCGACGAGCCTTAACTTCCAAGACAGGCATAACATTTTTCATTGCTTCTTCAAAAACTTCTACTGGATCATTACCAGTCTCATCTTTGATTTCATCAAATGCACCATATAAGATTTCTGATGCAGTTCCTCGTTTTCCATCTAACATCAAGTGGTTAATCAATTTGGAAACCAACTTGGAGTTGTAGATTGGATCAGGAAGGATTTCGCGTTGTTGCACTTTTCCTTTTCTAGGCATCTAAAGGTCCTCCTCAATAATCGCTTATTTCTTGTCTTTTGGTCGTTTCGTTCCGTATTTTGAACGGCCCTGACGTCGGTCTTGAACTCCGGCGGTATCAAGCGCTCCACGAATCACGTGATAACGAACCCCAGGTAAATCCTTAACACGACCACCCCGAATTAAAACCACGCTATGCTCTTGCAAGTTGTGACCAATTCCTGGAATGTAAGCCGTTACTTCATACAAATTAGAAAGGCGCACACGAGCGTATTTCCGCAAAGCAGAGTTAGGCTTCTTGGGAGTCATCGTACCCACACGGGTAGCAACTCCACGTTTTTGAGGAGCAGGATTGGCGGTATGAGTTTTTTTGTAACTGTTATAACCAAAGCCAAGTGCTGGTGATTTTGATTTAGAACTTCTAGATTTACGACCTTTTCGAACTAATTGGTTGATTGTAGGCATCTAAAAAGTCCTCCTTTCATAAATAGTTGTAAGTCCACACATCCAGGTGAACCATTTTTAGGGACAAAAATCGCTTACCTTGTATAAGCACAATTTCTAGAATAGCATCGCGGTTCATGATTGTCAACCAAGATTTCGTACTTATTGGCAAGGAGCTGAATTATATGAATTTAATCTGGTTTATCTGTGGTAGCTGTGTCGGCTCCTTTATGCTAGCAAGCGTCGAACGGTGGCCTGCCATCCTAACTATGCAACGGTCGCGCTGTAAGAACTGTCACCGCCAATTACAGTGGTTTGAACTGTTGCCCATTCTAAGCTTTGGATGCTTACACGGTTGTTGCAAAACTTGCCAAGTTCCAATTGGCTGGTGGTCACTGAGTTGTGAAATCAGCAGTGGGTTATGGTGGTGGGCTTGTCCGCCTACCTCCCTTTGCAATATCCGTTGGCTTTTATTTGGGATGTTGTTGTTACTTACCGCCTGCTGTGATTGGCAAGTACGTCAAGTACCGGTAGGCTGGTTAATTTGCTTGGGTTTAATCGCCTGCAGTTTTAGTCCGCACTCCTTCCAAATAAACTGCTTGTTGAGTATCTCCTACCTAAGCATCCAGCCTTGGTTACACTCCCAACCTTGGATTGGTAATGGGGATCTGGACCTTTTACTAATTTTGTTTATTGCTTATGATCCGCTTCGATGGTCCTGGCTCGTTTTATGGGCTGCTCTGATCGGAATTAGTTGCGCCCTTTACGAACGCTGTCACAGCATCCCGTTTTTCCCCTGTCTGTATCTGGCAACCCTCTTGCTCAAGCTAACCTAGTAATGGTGAAATAATCATTGAACCCTCCCACATAAGTGGGAACAGTGGTGATTTATTTATTCTGGTTTTCAGAGTACAATTAGAACAATCATCCTATTTACCACGGTTTGAGGAGGACCTTATGAAGCAGTTAGAACAAGCCATTTTCGACCACGGAACGGTGTTACCAGGAAATATTTTAAAGGTTAATTCTTTTTTGAATCATCAGCTTGACCCTGAATTAATGCAGGCCATTGGGATTGAATTTGCCACTCGTTTTAAATCAGAAGCAATTACTAAAGTTGTTACGATTGAAGCTTCTGGAATTGCTCCAGCAGTCATGACTGGCTTGGCGCTGAAAGTTCCAGTCGTCTTTGCCCGTAAAAGCAAATCCCTAACCGTTCACGATCATGTTTACCAAGCGAACGTTGTTTCTTACACAAAACAGACCGAAACGCCGATTTATATTGAGCAACAGTTTCTTGCTCCCACAGACCACGTGTTGATCATTGATGACTTTCTTGCCAATGGAGAAGCCGTTAAAGGTCTCTTACAAATCATTGCTGCCGCCCACGCAACCGTTTCAGGTATCGGGATTGTTATTGAAAAATCTTTCCAACCAGGAGCAAAATGGTTGCACCAGCAACACTATCGCTTACAATCACTTGCCCGAATCAAATCACTGGACAACCAAACAGTAACCTTTCTTGATGATGAACCATCGAGATAAATTCCATCAAAAAAAGACCTCCAACTAATAACGTTGGAGGTCTTTTTTATCGAGCTTGGCAACAATTGAAACTATCGGTTTTACTAATTATCATGATCCGGACTAGTAACCGAAGATGCATCACTAGCAGGACCGTTTACAGCAGGTTGGTTTAATTCATCGGGTTCAATGTCTTCATATTCATGAACTCCGGTCCCAGCTGGCAGTAATTTACCAATAATTACATTTTCTTTCAATCCAATCAACGGATCAACCTTACCACGAATAGCGGCATCAGTCAGTACTCGCGTGGTTTCTTGGAAGGAAGCTGCCGACAAGAAACTGTTGGTTTCAAGGGCTGCCTTGGTAATTCCCAATAAGACCGGACGAGCAGTCGCTGGAACCTTGCCAGTTACAACGGCATCGTGATTCCGAGTCTTAAATTCATCAATGTCAACCAGCGTGCCCGGCAAGATATCGGTATCACCTGGATCCATAACTCGGACCTTACGCAACATTTGCCGAACCATAATCTCAGCGTGCTTATCGTTCACTTCCACACCCTGACGTCGATAAACTTCTTGAACCGCAGTTAACAGATAGGTTTCTGTTGATAACGTATCTCGAATTTTGAGCAGTTCCTTCGGGTCAATGGAACCTTCATTAAGCGCATCACCACGGCGAACCACATCACCTTCGGCTACCCGCATCCGAGCATTCAAAGGCACCTTGTACTTTCTTGTATCGGCTTTCCCTTGGATGGTAACTTCTTTCACCCCTTCAGCAGGGTTTTCTTCCACCAGGTCAACCTTCCCAGTCACTTCACTAATCGTTGACTTACCCTTGGGATTTCGAGCTTCAAAAATTTCTTGAACTCGGGGAAGTCCTTGGGTGATATCAGTATTGCTGGCAACTCCTCCGGTATGGAAAGTCCGCAAAGTTAGCTGCGTTCCTGGTTCTCCAATTGACTGGGCAGCCACAGTTCCAACTGCTTCGCCAACCTCAACCTCATCTCCAGTAGCCAAGTTTTGCCCATAACACTTCTCACAAACCCCGTGAGCCGTGTTACACGTGAAGGCCGAACGAATTTCGACACTTTCAACTCCGGCGTCTACAATTTCTTGGGCAAGTTTGTCATCAAGCATCTGATTTTTAGTGGCAATTACCGCTCCCGTTTTAGGATTTACCACCGTCTTCATCGCATTCCGACCCAAAATTCGGTCGTACAACGGTTCAATCATTTCGTTGCCTTCTTTGATGGCACGTACAATCAAACCACGGTCGGTGTGACAATCTTTTTCTCGAATAATCACATCCTGAGCCACGTCAACCAATCGTCTTGTCAAGTAACCTGAGTTAGCCGTTTTCAGGGCCGTATCGGTCATTCCCTTCCGCGCCCCGTGGGTTGAAATAAACATTTCCAACACGGACATTCCTTCTCGGAAGTTCGAAGTAATTGGCAATTCCATGATTTTACCATCAGGAGAAGCCATTAAACCACGCATTCCGGCTAACTGGGTAAAGTTTGAGATGTTTCCCCGTGCTCCTGAATCACTCATCATAAAGATGGGATTTTCTGGATCAAAGTTTTGCATCAAAATATCTTGAATGTCGTCTCGCGCTTCGTTCCAAACGTTCACAACCCGCTCATAACGTTCTTGGTCGGTAATCAAGCCTCGCCGAAATTGCTTGGTGATCATCGCAACCTGTTTGTGGGCGTTTGCAACAACCTCCGGCTTTTCGGTCAAATTCGTAATGTCTGACATTCCAACCGTTAATCCAGACTTAGTTGATTCATCATTTCCTAAGTCCTTAATGCGGTCAAGCAATTGTGAAGTTTCGGTAACCTTGTACTGGTTATAAACCTCGGCAATAATATCTGACAGATAGCTCTTCTTGAACGGCTTAATCAACGGCGCATCCTTGATGTGATCGTGGATATTCTCGCCCGCCTGTAAGAAGTATTGATCCGGCACATAGCCGTGGAGGTTAGTATCGGTCGGCTCATTTAGATAGATAAAGTCTTTTGGTAAAATCTCATTAAACAAGACTTTCCCGACCGAAGTTACTAAAATCTGCTGCCGTTGTTCATCGGTAAATGGCTTGTCAGGGTACGCTGCTGCAGGAATCCCGATTCGACTATGCCAGTGAACTAGTCCATCACGGTAAGCTACCTCAACTTCGGCCGGATCATTGAAAATCATTCCCTCGCCTTCACGACCAGGTTCTTCCATCGTGAGGTAGTAATTTCCAATTACCATATCTTGTGACGGAGCCACCACTGGCTTACCATCTTTAGGTGCCAAAATATGTCCAGCAGCGGCCATCAGCATCCGTGATTCTGCCTGAGCTTCTTCTGACAGTGGCACGTGAATCGCCATCTGGTCACCATCAAAGTCGGCATTGTAAGCCGCACACACCAATGGATGTAACCGCATTGATTTTCCACTAACCAAGACTGGTTCAAACGCCTGAATTCCCAACCGGTGTAACGTAGGAGCTCGGTTCAAAAGTACCGGATGTTCTTTGATAACATCGGGAAGGACATCGAAGACAACATCGTCTTTGCGCTCGATTTCTCGCTTAGCATTTTTGACGTTGGAGGCCAATCCACGTTCAACTAGTTCATGCATAATAAATGGTTTAAATAATTCCATTGCCATTGATACTGGCAAGCCCATTTGGCTTAATTTTAACCACGGACCAACGTCAATAACCGAACGTCCTGAGTAATCAACCCGTTTCCCGAGCAAGTTCTGACGAAAACGTCCTTGTTTTCCCTTCAATAAATGCGAAAGTGATTTTAAAGGACGATTTCCTGGCCCAGCAACCGGACGACCACGCCGACCATTATCAATCAGTGCATCAACTGCTTCTTGCAGCATCCGTTTTTCATTTTGAACAATAATCCCAGGTGCGTGCAGATCAAGTAGCCGTTTCAATCGATTATTCCGGTTAATCACTCGCCGGTACAAATCATTCAAATCAGAAGTGGCAAAGCGGCCTCCTTCCAGTTGAACCATCGGACGCAAATCTGGTGGCATTACTGGAATTGCATCCATCACCATCCAACCCAAGCGGTTACCAGAAGTTAGAAACGCTTCTAAAATATCCAATCTTCGAATGGCTCGCGTACGTTTCTGTCCAGTCGCCTTTTTTAGCTCTGCTTTTAATTCAGCAACTTCTTTATCCAAATCGACATCATCAAGCAGTGCCCGAATTCCTTCTGCACCAATCTTAGCCTGGAACCGAGACCCATATTCACGCTTTTTATCCCGATAATCTTGCTCGGACAAAAGCTGTTTCTTTTCCATGGGGGTGTTTCCCGGATCAGTCACTACATAAGAAGCAAAGTAAATCACTTCTTCTAAGGCTCGGGGACTCATATCTAAAACTAGTCCCATTCGACTAGGAATTCCCTTGTAGTACCAGATGTGCGTAACGGGGGCAGCTAACTCGATGTGTCCCATGCGCTCACGGCGAACCTTAGCACGCGTTACCTCAACTCCACAACGATCACAAACAATTCCGCGATAACGAATTCCCTTGTACTTACCACAGGCACATTTCCAGTCCTTGGTGGGTCCAAAGATTCGTTCATCAAACAAACCGTCTTTTTCCGGTTTCAACGTCCGATAGTTAATGGTTTCCGGTTTTTTAACCTCACCATATGACCAACTGCGAATCGTTTCAGGTGAGGCCAACCCCACCTGCATTGTCTTAAATTTATTAACGTCGACCATTGGCAATCCCTCCTTTGTAATCGTTATTCAGCATCATCGTGGTTAGCTGGATCAGCAGCTTGACCAGCCTTTTGTTTTGAAGCTGCCGAATCATCTTGCGTGGCGGCCATCTTACTAAGCGCCTTTACATTAACTACCTCATCATCTTCGTCCATATCACGAAGATCAATTGAGCGATGGTCATTGCCAAGCACCTGCATATCAAGTCCTAAGGCCTGCAGTTCTTTAACCAGCACGCGGAATGATTCCGGTACGCCTGGTTTTGGAATCGGATCGCCCTTGACAATTGCTTCATAGGTTCTAACCCGACCAACCACGTCATCTGACTTATAAGTTAAAATTTCTTGGAGGGTGTGAGCGGCACCATAGGCTTCCAGTGCCCAAACTTCCATTTCCCCAAATCGTTGTCCACCAAATTGCGCTTTTCCACCTAGTGGTTGCTGGGTAACCAACGAGTAAGGTCCAATCGAACGAGCATGAATCTTGTCTTCTGACATATGGTTCAATTTTAGATAGCCCATTACACCGACCGCAACTGGTTTGTCGAAAGGTTCACCAGTCCGACCATCATACAAAACGGTTTTCCCGTCTTTAGCCATGCCGGCTTCTTTAACCGCATCCCAAACATCAGAACTCCGAGCTCCATCAAAAACAGGAGTAGCAACATGAATTCCCAGTTTTTTGGCAGCCATCCCCAGGTGCATTTCTAACACCTGACCAATGTTCATCCGAGAAGGAACTCCCATGGGGCTTAACAAGATATCGACCGGGGTGCCGTCAGGCATGTACGGCATATCTTCTTCCGGAATCACAATTGAAACCGTTCCCTTATTACCGTGCTTTCCAGCCATCTTATCGCCGACCTGCAATTTCCGTTTCTGGGCGATGTAAACGCGAACCATTTTATTCACACCGGGTTGTAATTCATCCCCATTTTCTCTGGAAAAGACTTTGACGTCCTGAACTACTCCGTCTGCCCCATGCGGAACTCGAAGTGAAGTGTCGCGAACTTCGCGCGATTTTTCCCCAAAGATCGCATGTAAAAGCCGTTCTTCTGAAGATAATTCGGTTACCCCCTTGGGAGTAACTTTCCCAACGAGAATGTCACCATCGTGTACCTCTGCTCCAATCCGTACGATTCCATCATCGTCAAGATCTTTCAGGGCATCATCACCGACATTAGGGATCTCGCGGGTCATTTCCTCAGGTCCCAGTTTAGTATCCCGCGTTTCTGATTCGTATTCTTCAATATGAATCGAAGTGTAGGCATCCTCTTTAACTAATTTTTCACTGATAGCAATCGCATCTTCAAAGTTATACCCTTGCCAGGTCATGAAAGCCACCGTTGGATTTTGACCCAAGGCGAGTTCTCCATTTTCCATAGCTGGTCCATCAGCGATAATTTCATCAGCATCGACATGATCACCAGTCTTTACAATTGGAGTCTGGTTATAATTCATTCCGTTGTTAGAACGCATGAATTTAGTTAACTCATACGTATCTTGGGTACCGTTATCACGCCGAATTTTAACCTGCGTCGCGTCCACATATTCAACGGTTCCAGCGTACTTAGCAATCTTTGCAACCCCTGAGTCATGCGCCGTTTTGTATTCCATCCCGGTGCCGACGAGCGGTGCATGTGGATTGATCAGTGGAACGGCTTGCCGTTGCATGTTTGATCCCATCAAGGCCCGGTTCGAATCATCGTTTTCTAGGAAGGGAATACATGCTGTGGCGACCGACACCACCTGTTTTGGTGAAACATCCATATAATCGACATTATCACGGTCTGCTTCAACGTATTCTGATTTATCACGAGCCATGACTTGCTCATCACGGAAAGTCCCATCATCGTTAAGAGGGGTATTGGCCTGCGCAATTACGTATTTATCCTCATCGCCGGCCGTCAGGTAATCGATCTTATCAGTAACCTTGTGAGTATGCCAATCTACCCGGCGATATGGTGATTCGATGAAGCCGTATTTGTTAACGCGGGCATAGCCAGAGAAGGAGTTGATCAGTCCAATGTTAGGACCTTCTGGCGTTTCAATCGGACAAATTCGCCCATAGTGGGTGTAGTTAACATCTCGAACTTCATAGCCAGCTCGATCCCGGGTAATTCCACCAGGTCCAAGCGCAGAGAGACGTCGTTTGTGGGTTAATTCACCCAACGGATTAGTTTGATCCATGAACTGCGAAAGTTGTGATGAACCAAAAAATTCTTTGACCGAAGCCACTACTGGACGAATATTAATTAGTTGTTGGGGGGTTACCGTAGCTGGATCTTGAATTGACATCCGTTCACGCACAACTCGTTCCATCCGGGATAACCCAATTCGAAATTGATTTTGTAAAAGCTCCCCTACTGAACGCACCCGCCGGTTACTCAAGTGGTCAATGTCGTCGACATTTCCTAGTCCTTCTTGTAGATTCATGAAATAGTTAATTTCTGCCAACATATCAGCGGGGGTGATATGTTTGTAGTCTAGACTGATGTTGTCATTACCAACGATTGGAACCACTTTTTCTGGATCATTGGCAGAGTAAACTTTGATAATCTGAACCGTCATTGGTTCTGTAACTACGGCTTCGGCAGCTGGAGTAAACGTCACGGCTTTAAAAGCTGGATCTTTTAGATAAGGGGATAATTGTTTGATCAGTGTTTTATCAACCAGGTCCCCTTTATTAGCAATTACTTCCCCAGTTTCGGGATCGGCTAAGGTTTCAGCAAGCGTCGTTCCCATCAACCGATTCTTCAAGCTTAATTTTTGGTTGGTTTTATAACGTCCCACTGGAGCCATATCATAACGCTTAGGATCAAAGAATCTTGTAGTCAACAGATTTCTTGAAGAGTCCGCAGTTTTAGGTTCTCCTGGACGCAAGCGCTCATAGATGTCTTTTAACGCTTCTTCAACTCGGGTATCACTGGTATCTTTGTGGACATCTTTTTCGAGGGTTAGACTAAGGCTATCGCTGGTATTACCAAGAATTGCGATAATCTCATCATCAGAACCAAATCCAAGAGCGCGAACTAACTCGGTAATGGGCAACTTTCTGGTTCGATCAATGCGAATGTACGAAATGTTTTTAGCATCGGTTGCGAATTCCATCCAAGCACCGCGGTTAGGAATTACGGTAGCACTATAAATATCGCGTCCATTCTTATCCAATTCTCGGTGGTAATAAGCCCCTGGCGACCGTACTAACTGAGACACAATTACCCGTTCTGCTCCATTAATAATGAAGGTCCCCTGGTCTGTCATCAGTGGCAAATCGCCAAAAAACACATCTTGGGTCTTAATCTCACCCGTCTCGTGGTTAGTCAGTTTAAGCGTCACATGAAGCGGAGCAGCATAATTCACTTCATGAGCGCGTGCCTCAGCCACTGTATACTTGGGTTCTAACAATTGATAGTCAACAAAATCCAATGATAATTTCCCTTGGAAGTCATCAATCGGCATGATGTCTTGGAACATTTCCCGTAAGCCTTCGTCCAAAAACCAATTGTAAGAATCAGTCTGCACTTCAATCAGGTTGGGTAAATCCAACACCTTTTTAATGCGGGCGTAACTTCTCCTGGTCCGGTGTTTTCCATACTTAACAACGTTTCCAGCCAAGTTGTGTACCTCCTCTTAAAAATCCACGAAAAGAAATGTTACGTTTTCATTACAATTTGTCAAAAAAGCGATTTTAAGGCAAAAAAAATCCAAAAATAAGCGAACTTATTTTTGGCTTTCTATGCGCACCGTTCCGGACAAGAGATCGAAACGATCCATTTCAATTCAATATCTATACATTAATAATAATATCAGTCTGCTAACCATTCGTCAAGAAAGAACTTTACACCGAAACGGCGGTAGGTTGTTTGGTGGTTATAGTAATCCGCTTATTGCGGGCACCAATCGTAATCTTGGTTCCCGGTTGTAGTTGATGTTGTAATAATTCTTCACTAAGCGGATCCTCTAGCTTCGTTTGAATGGCCCGGCGCAGAGGACGTGCCCCATACTCAGGGTTATATCCACTCTTTGCCACAACATCCAAAGCAGCTGGGGTAATTTTTAATTGAAATCCTTGTTCGGCAACCCGTTGTACCAGAGACTGTGACATCAATTTTACAATTCGATGGAGTTCCGAACTAGTCAGTGCATGAAAAATAACCGTTTCGTCAATTCGATTCAAAAATTCTGGTCTAAAGAACTGCTTAACCTGCTGATCAATGACTTTGCGAACCGCCTTTTCATCACGACGAGCATGATCTGCGTCAAAACCAACGGTCTTTTGATCGCGGAGCGCCGCAGCTCCAAGGTTGGAAGTCATAATAATAATCGTGTTGCGAAAATCAACGCGCCGACCCTTAGAGTCAGTTAAAAAGCCATCATCTAACACTTGCAGCATGATGTTAAACACATCAGGATGAGCTTTTTCCACTTCGTCTAGCAAAATCACTGAATAAGGATGTTTGCGAACTTTTTCAGTCAGTTGACCGCCTTCTTCAAAACCAACGTAGCCCGGAGCCGAACCCACGAGCCGACTCGTGGAATATTTTTCCATGTATTCGCTCATATCAACCCGAATGACATCATCTTCAGAACCAAACATGGTTTCAGCCAAATCTTTGGCTAATTCAGTTTTACCCACTCCGGTGGGACCAAGAAATAGAAAGGAGCCAATCGGACGATTAGGATCTTTTAAACCGCTGCGCGCCCTACGAACTGCTCGAGCAACGGATGAAACCGCCTCATCCTGACCAACTACTCGCTTATGAAGTTCCTGCTCAAGATTAACCAAACGCTGACTGTCACGCTTCGTGAGGTGTGTAACTGGAACCCCCGTCCATTCAGAAACAATTTGTGCGACATCCTCACCAGTTTCTACCAACTGGTATTCATGCTGTTGATTCTCCCGCTTTAGTTGTTGCTGCTCTTGTTGCTGTAATTGGGTAACTTTCGTAGTGAGTACCTGCTCTTGCTGGCGTAACTCGACAGCTGCGGCAAAATTTTGGTCAGCAAGCTCTTGATCTTTTTTCATTTGTACCTGAGATAGTTTGGCTTCCTGCTTACTCAACTTAGTAACCTTCGCCAATTGATCAATGCGAACTTTTGCAGCCGCCTCGTCCATTAAATCAATCGCCTTGTCGGGGAGATAGCGGTCACTAATGTAGCGCTTCGACAAATCAACTGCCGTATTGATGGCCTCATCAGTAATCTGAACGTGGTGATGTTCTTCATACCGAGGACGAATCCCAGCTAAAATGCGTTTAGTTTGATCGACACTGGGCTCCTCGACCTGCACTTTAGCAAAACGTCGCTCTAAAGCAGCATCTGCTTCAATGTGTTTTTGGTACTCATCCAACGTGGTAGCTCCAATCAACTGCAGTTCACCACGAGCTAAGGCCGGCTTTAAAATATTAGAAGCATCAATGGCTCCTTCTGCTCCACCAGCCCCAATGAGTGTATGCAACTCATCAATAAATAAAATTACGTTTTTGGCAGTCTGAATCTCATTGATGACTTTCTTGAGCCGATTTTCAAACTCTCCACGATATTTAGTGCCAGCAACTAGCGAACCCATATCAAGCATCATAATCCGATTGTCAGCCAGATCTTTGGGTACCTGCTTTTGCACGATTTTTTGTGCCAATCCTTCAGCAATCGCGGTTTTCCCTACCCCGGGCTCACCAATCAGCACCGGGTTGTTTTTCGTTCGCCGACTAAGAATTTGAATTGATCGTTTAATTTCGGCGTCTCGACCGATAATTGGATCCAACTGATTATTTCTCGCCGCGGCCGTCAGATCCTTTGCTAACGAATCGAGCGTTGGCGTTTGTTGATTGCTACCAGCTGATTTGTTTTCAACGGTCATCCCCTGATCAGGAACCCCCATTTTACGAATCGTAATTTTGCGAACATCCGCTGGTTGGTGACCTAACGCGATGAAAATCCGAGCTGCTACCGTCTTTTCGTTTGCAGTTACAGCCAGCAACAGATGCTCTGGAGCTATTTTGGAACTACCGTACTCTTGAGCGACTTGACCAGCGGTTTGTAAAATCGTTCGCATTGCCGGCGAATATGGCAGATAATCACTGGCCTCAACTTCTTGATCACCATAGCCAACCAGTTGTTCAATCTCTTCTTTAATATCTTGTTCTGTAATTGATAGTTGTTTGAGCGTTTGATAAGCAATTCCGTTCTTAACGAGTGCCAATGCTAATAGCAATTGTTCACTGCCAACATGTTGCTGCTTAAACCGGCGTGTTTCTTCTTGAGCAGCAACTAGTACTGCTTTTGCACTCGGGGTTAATGCATCGTTCATTTAGGAACTCCTTTCGATTAACATTCGTACTTGAGGCGCATCAATAACGAGCGCATGATTCGAGCACGAACTTGAACTTCAGTGTAACGGTCGGTGACTGCAAGTGCCGTTGGTGCAAGTAGCGCAGCAATTAATGTCACCTCACGTTGTGATAAAATCCCATGCTCAGCTAAGGTTTGTAACAAGACTGTGGCCTCTCGGTTAGTCAGCTGATCGCCAATCGAAGCAATCAGTTGATCAAAAACATCCGCATCCTGCATCAGTTTAATGCGCTCGATACGAATATAACCACCGCCACCACGTTTACTTTGGACTAAGTACCCATCTTGAATAGTAAACCTTGTCTTAATGACATAGTTAATCTGGGACGGTACTACGTCAAAGCGTAACGCCAAATCGGCCCTGCGAATTTCAACCTGCTCGGCATCAGCATTCACTAACAATTGTTTCAAATACTCCTCAATTGTGTCCGACATGCTGTGACTTGCCATCATCTCATCTCATCTCTGACTAATTTTGACTTTAATTATAGCGGGACTTCAATTAAATAACAAGCAAACGAGCTCCAGCTAACACAAAAAACGATGAACGCAGTGTCATCGTTTTAAGCAATATTTAAGTCGGGAAGACAGGATTCGAACCTGCGACCC
>NZ_ALXG01000026.1:0-79741 GCF_000512295.1 Fructilactobacillus florum 8D | reverse complement strand
CCTTGGATTATTAATAATCCAAGGCTTTTTTGATGTTTATAAACGTTGCTTTCAAAAAGGGATTGGTTCTGAATCAACAGAACCAATCCCTTTATTTAACCAATCCTTGTCATTAATAAAACTTCAACGACTAGCCTTGGTGGTTGTGAAGGTGCTTGTCAGCAGGTTTAACCTTAGGAATGCCACCTTCAGCAAGTGGGTTCTCTTGGTAAGTGAACTTCTGACCATCTTTAGCAACCTGACCCTCAAATTCTTTTGAACCTTCCCCATCAGAGAAGTTCATCAGAACGTGAGTGTATTTTTCATGTTCAATTTCTTTCATATCACCTGGTACGATTACACCGTACTTTTCCTCTAACTCTTCTTGTGCCTTCATAAATTGTAACTGGTGTTGAGTTTCTCGTGCCAGCAAGAATTTAAGCATGTCACGAACACCCTCGTCCTCAGTCATGTAGTAAAGACGACTTACTTGCAAACGAGCTTCTGATTCGCGCACAACGTTAAACCGCATATCAGCAACTAGGTTTCCACTAGAAGTAGTGTAGGCACCCGTCCAGGCTGCTCCGTTAGGATTAGTAAGACCAGCTGTCATTCCGTGCACAATGGCAGCTTCGGGGTCCATGCCACCAACAACTGCTGCAAGGGCAGGATCCTTTTTAATTGCTTCTTCTTTTGCGTACATTGGAGCATCTTCCAACAAGTAAGCAATCATCGTTGAAATCATTTCCACGTGAGCAATTTCTTCAGTACCTGTATCTAACAACAGGTCTTTGTACTTTTCATCACCAGTTGAAGCCCAACCTTGGGCCAAGTATGACATCATTCCGGTCATTTCACCCCATTGACCACCTAATGATTCCTGGAAACGACGAGCCATCAATGGATCTGGACGATCTGGTTTGGCGTTGTACTGTAATTTACGAGTGTGCTTAAACATAAAAAAATTCCTTTCTGTCTATAATGCAACGATAACAACAACTGGCCCTATAGCTGCGAAGTACACTGGGAACCACAACTACATTGCGCACAATCTATATTAGCAAGTTGCACTGTTTTCGTCTAGTAAAAACACTTACAAATTGATAGGAAAATTTGGTTAGTGCTGTTAATGCTGCTGACAAAAGGTTTTTAGTAAAAAAAACAGCCTCCGGACGAATCCGTGCTGTCTTTTTTAACTGTTGCTATTTTTCTAATAATTCATCTTCATCACGATTTTGGACATGATATCCATACAACGTCACAATTGAACCCACGATAATAATTGCGATCCCAATCATCGTCGGCAAATTAATTGCTTCTCCGATCAAAAAGAAGGCACAGATCGGTGAAAGAACGGGTTTGAAAAAAAAGACTAAGGAAGCAATCGATACGCCGCTTTGTTGGAGCGCCAGAAAATAAAAAGCAAAGCCGCCTCCCGTAACGGCAACCCCGACAAATAATAAAATTGGCAGGTTAGCTAGGTTAACATTGGTCATGATTGGGATATCTGCAAACATCCGCAGCCAACTCACTGACCGCAAAACTTGCGCAACGGGAGCTAGCTTAGTTATTAAAATCAGCACTAGCAATTCTAAGGCTCCGGCGATAAAAGTAAAACTAGTCATCACCACTCCGTCTAAATGAACTTTCAAAGAGCTTGCCTGTGACATAATGCTATAAAATCCAAAGGTTGCTGCTGCTAAAATTGCCAAGGAAATTCCGATCGGATCAGTTAATTTAAACGGATCAATGATTACTAGCAAACCTACAACGGATAAAACCAGCGAAATAATATCGGTTCTAGAAACGGCTTCATGTAAAATCAAATAAGCAAAAATCAAAGCAAAAACTGGATTACAGCTAAATAATACGGCCACAATGGCTGGTTCACCATATACAATGGCTAGCTGGTACAGCGTCATTGAGATTACGACGCATAAAAAGCCGGTTAGCGAGAAGATCTTCCAGTCTGCTAGGTGCAAGCGATGATGTTGCTGTCGCAACCGCATAATGGCAAACGGCAAAATTACTAACCCCCCGAGTGCAAACCGAATGAGATTCAACTGAATCGGATTAAATTGATTCCCGGCTACTTTTAAAGCAATTTCCATCAAACTAAATAGCACTGTCGACAGTGCCACGTATATCAACGATTTTTTCATAGTATTCGAGTTCTCCTTCTCTAATAACGTACAAAAAAAAACGCTGGATTGCAACCATCTCTAGATGGCTCTAATAATCCAACGAATTTTTATGAAAAATATTTAGCTACAAAAAGAGCTTAGTCACCGTTATAAATTGTGTTTTTTAAAATCACATAGTCGACGGTTTTCAGTGCCCGCAAATCGCGCCCACCTGCATATGAAATCGAAGACTGTAAGTCCTCTTGCATTTCTTGTAACGTATTGTAAATACTACCTTTGTATGGAACTAATAGTTTTTTACCTTCCACGTTATGATAAGCGCCCTTCTGATATTCGGAGGCGGAACCAAAGTATTCCTTATACTGCTGACCATCTTGCTCAACCTTCTTGCCAGGAGATTCCTCATGACCGGCAAAGAGCGAACCAATCATACACAGCGTCGCACCAAAACGAAGTGATTTAGCAATATCACCATCAGTTCGAATACCACCGTCCGCTACGATTGGTTTTTGTGCTGCCTTTGCACAATAGCGAATCGCTGCTAGCTGCCAGCCACCCGTTCCAAATCCGGTCTTAATCTTAGTAATGCAAGCTTTTCCTGGTCCAATTCCAACCTTAGTTGCATCGGCGCCGGCATTTTCTAGCGCCCGCACTCCCTCTGGGGTTCCCACGTTTCCAGCAATCAAAAAACTCTGGGGTAACTTCTTTTTAATGTGTCGAATCATGTCAATAACGGCATCCGAATACCCATGAGCAATATCAATCGTAATGTACTCCGGAATCAATTGCTGCTGTGCTAACTGATCGATTAGCTCATACTCCGCGGGCTTAACTCCCACACTAATCGATGCAAACAGCTGTTGTTGTTGCATGTGCTGCACAAAGCCTAGGCGTTTTTCCGGTTGAAACCGGTGCATCACGTAAAAATATCCATGTTGAGCCAAGGACACCGCTAGATCTTCATTAATCACCGTCTGCATGTTGGCCGGTACTACAGGCAACTTAAACCGACGACCACCAAGTTCACAAGTCGTCTGGCATTCACTTCTGGATTGCACGACGCACTTGTTAGGGATTAGCTGAACATCATCATAATCAAAAACTTCCATTTTGTACTCCTAATCACGAACATTATATCTAACAAAATTATTTTTATTCGTTTGCACCCCAATATCATACCGAAACTAACCCCATTCGTCAATAAAAAAATCCTGCTGAACCATCGTTGGCCAGTAGGATTTTTTTAAGCTTGGGCATATGAAATTGATGAGAACTTATTATATGACTTTACAAACAACAGCTTGACCGTTCCGCGGGGACCCGAGCGATTCTTTTCGATGATAACTTCAACTTCACCAACGTTATCATTACCGGTATCGTTCTGCTGCTCAGAATCTTCACCATCATCACGTTCATAATAATCATCACGATACAAGAAGGCCACAATATCAGCATCCTGTTCAATTGAACCAGATTCACGAATATCCGAAAGAACGGGACGTTTATCCTGACGTTGTTCTACTCCTCGAGATAGCTGGGATAAAGCAATTATCGGTACCTGAAGTTCGTTAGCCAATTTTTTAAGTTGTCGAGAGATTTCAGATACTTCTTGTTGTCTGCTTTCTCGTGTACTTCCTTCGATTAGCTGGAGATAGTCCACGACAATTAATCCCAGTCCCCCATCATTTGCAGCATCACGATCGGCCTCTTTTTTCAACCGCCGACAATTAGCACGAATTGAAGCCATTCTAGCTCCAGGAGTATCATCAATAAATACCTTTGCATTTGACAACGTCCCCATGGCTACGGTTAAACTGTTCCACTCATCACTGCTTAGTTCACCCGTTCGTAAGTGGTTCGCATCAATACTACCCTCGGCACAAAGCATTCGGTTGACCAGTGACTCCGCACTCATCTCTAAGCTGAACACTGCCACCGTTTTATTAGTTTTAATCCCGACATTTTGCGCAATGTTCAGGGCAAAAGCCGTTTTTCCCACTGCTGGACGCGCTGCTAAAATAATCAATTCTCCTGGATGTAAGCCAGTCGTCATCTCGTCTAAAACCTTGTACCCAGTGGGCAGACCTGTCACATCGTCTCCACCATTTTTTGACAGTTCGTCAATCTTAGTAAAGGAAGCCGCTAGCACATCCTTGATTGCCTTAAAACCACTTTGATTTCGATTGTCAGTCACGTTCATGATATCGCGTTCTGCGTTATCTAAAACGGTCTCGACGTCCCCATCCTCATCATAGCTCGTACTAGCAATCTTAGTAGCCGTCTGAATTAGCCGCCGCAACGTCGCTTTTTTAGCAACAATCTTAGCATAGTAGACTAGGTTAGCTGCCGTTGGTACGGAGTCAGCCAGTTCAACAATGTACGCAACTCCGCCGACATCATCTAATTGGTTCTGGCTCTTCAGCTTATCGGTAACAGTCACTGCATCGATTCCTTGATCATCGTCAGAAAGATCAAGCATTGCTTGAAAAATAAACTGATGCGCCCGCCGATAAAAATCAGCTGGTTGTAAGTACTCCATGGCATCTGGCAACGCATCCGGATTGATGAATAACGATCCCAGAACCGCTTTTTCCGCCTCATTATTATGTGGCGGGGTTCGATCTGTTAAAATGTCATTATCCATTTCCAACCTCGTTTCTAACCGGAAGCCTACCGGAGCTATTTTTCAGCCACGTGCACTCGAATAGTAGCGGTAACTTGCGGATGTAATTTAACTGGGACATTGGTATAACCCATCGTTTTAATTGGTTCAGCTAGTTCAATCTTTCGTTTATCAAGCTTAATTTGAAACTGTTTTGCCAAAACTTGAGCAATCTGCTTATTGGTAATTGAACCAAATAGGCGACCATCTTGACCAGCTTTAGCGGTTAGTTCTACCACCGTCTGTTCATTTTCAAGCTTAGTTTTAAGTTGCTGTGAATTAGCTAATTCTTCTTCTGCATGCTCTTCTGCATGTTTTTGCTGCGCTTTGACCCGGCTAATGGCTGCTTTAGTTGCTGGTTCAGCTAGTTGATTTTTAAATAAATAGTTTTGCGCATACCCAGCTGGCATCTTTTTTATTTCACCGCGTTTTCCTTTTCCTCGCACATCTTCTAAAAAAATAACTTGCATATTCATCCACTCCTTTTAGTTTACATTACCAATTTAACCGCGTTTAAGCAATTAAACCTCCGTTGCGGCCTCGGTTTGCTTTTTAATTGCTGCCACCAGTTCCGTGCGGGCTGCCGTAATATCTTTGTCTGCCAACTGCGTTGCTCCTGCTGTCAGATGACCGCCCCCGCCTAACTCTTCCATGATTAATTGGACATTAATTTTACCATTGCTCCGAGCTGAGATCCCAATTTTATCATTGGTCCGCTGATACACGATAAAGGAGGCTTCCACTTGGTTAACTGATAATAACGAATCAACGGCCTTAGCTGCCGTTACTGCATCATAATTGCGATCTACCTCTGCCGTAATAATTGCAATTTGGTCTGACAAGAAATCAACTAGAGAAATTAAGTGAATTTCTGCCAAATAATTATCTCGATTTTCCTTCAAGAAATAAGAAACCTGATCCACATCTGCTCCTGATGAACGCAAATAACTAGCAGCATCAAACGTTCGTGTTCCTGTCCGCACTGTAAATGACTGGGTGTCGACTACAATGCCGGCCAGCATCGCGGTTGCCTCTAACTCACTAATTGGTTCAACGTCCCCCGCTTGATATTCGAACATTTCTGTAATTAATTCACAAGCAGACGAAGCATAGGGCTCAACGTAGGCTAACAATGGATTTGCTGGAAAGTTTTCTCCTCGCCGATGATGATCAATAATAACGGTTCGATTACTCAACCGCTGATTCAGCTCCTGTGCTGCCCCCATGATTGGGTTCGAATGGTCAACCATAATCAATAAACTTTCATCGGTTGCTAGCTTATCGGCTTTCTCTGGAGTAATCACCGCAGCGTTTAACTCCGAATCCTGCTTAATTTCCTGCAATAGCCGTTGAATATCAGTATGCACATCCTCTTCATCAAAAACAATGTAACACTGCTTATTGTTCATCTGCGCAATTCGTCGAATCCCCAGAGCCGCGCCCCAGCTATCCATATCAGGAAATCGATGACCATCAACAAAAATCTGATCAGAGCTTTTCATTAAATCTTGCAGGGCATGCGTAATCATTCGTGCTCGCACTCGCGTCCGTTTTTCCATCGGATTGGTCTTTCCGCCGTAGAAACGAGCAGGCTCATCCACCGGCTTGATCACCGCCTGATCTCCACCACGACCTAGCGCCAAATCTAGATTACTTTGAGCTAATTCTGCTAGTTTATTCAGATCGGAATCACCATAAGCAATCCCGACACTTAGAGTAATTGGATAGTTTTGTTGAATCGTTTCTTTGCGAATTGTATCAAGGATGCTAAATTTATCCTGCTCAATCTTTTCTAGAGTTTCAACATACAGCATCATCATATAGTGATCAGCATTAATTCGTTTAAGGTAGACCCCATACTGTTGCGCCCAACTGCTAAGTTTATTGGTAACATAGTTTCGTAAGTTAGAAATTTCTTGATCAGACATAGCTTGACTAAGCTCGTCGAAATTATCAAGATAAATTTCACCAATACTAATCTTTTCATTCTCATACTTAATTTCAACTTCGGCATATTTGGTAATATCTAAAAGATAGATCGTCTGGTATTGTCGTTGAATAAGCATTACAAACTGCCGCTGCTGCCACGTAGCGGTGAAGGCCTCTGTTTGATTCCAATGTTTGCGAATAATTTTATATAGCTCAGGTGCCGCTGTTTCTAACGCTGATCCAAAGATTCGTTCATCAGCAAAATATTTTTGCAAGTATGGATTAATCCATTTAACTCGCTGAACTTGATCCAGCATCAAAATTCCTACCGGCATTTCTAACAGGGCTTCTTGTTCCCCACGAGAAACCACGTATGACAAGTCTGCCATGTAATTATTGACCCGCTGCTCAACTAAGTTCAGATCACGAATTACTACCGTTAAGCCTACACATGCCAACACCAGTAACAACACACCCAGCCAGAAATTATAAAGAAATGAGATTACCAACCCGCTAATTAAAATCAAGGCAATAAAAAATGAGATGTTCCGCATCTGTCGATTCTTTAAAAAGGGTGGCACGTTAAAATGGAACGTAGCTTTTTTCATGTTTCATCCTTATACATAAATTTAATGTTTGTTAAACTTTCTTTAATTATACCAGTGTTATCCCGAAAATTTTAGTTATAAAAAAAGACTTAGCCGTAGCTAAATCTTTTTTTAACTAGTCTTCTACTACGAATGGTAACAAGCCCATAATTCGTGCTCGTTTAATCGCAATGGTCAACTTACGCTGGTTTTTGGCACTTGTTCCACTAACTCGACGGGGTAAAATTTTACCTCGTTCTGAAATAAAGCGCCGCAATAGGTCAACATCTTTATAATCAATGTATTCGATGTGGTTAGCAGCGATAAAATCAACTTTTCGGCGTCGGTGTCCTCCACGACGTCCGCGTGCGTGTCGTTGTTCAGCCATGTTATTCCCTCCTTTATATTAAGGTAAACTCTTCTTTAGAACGGTAAATCATCATCAGAAATATCAATTTGGTCACCAGACCCGGCAAATGGATCAGCAGCTGGGTTATCATTGCTACTTGAGCTAGTGCCGGTGTTCGGTTGGTTATTCTGGTTATTTGGTGTCCCAAATGGATTTTGTTGCGGAGCCTGGCTACCGTTGTTGGAATTCCCCTGCGCACCACCTTGTCGGGGTTCTAGCAGCGTGAAGTTTTCTACAACTACCTCGGTTACGTAGACTCGTTGACCCTGTTTGTTTTCGTAGTTTCGGGTTTGAATCCGTCCCTCAACTCCCAGTAACGAGCCCTTGTGAACAAAGTTTGCCAAATTTTCAGCTGATTTCCGCCAAATAACACAATTGACGAAGTCAGCTTCCCGATCACCATTAGCATTAGTGAACCGGCGGTCAACAGCCAAGTTAAAGGTTCCTACGGCTGTGCCTCCTTGGGTGTATCGCAAATCAACATCACGTGTTAAACGTCCAGTTAGGACAACGGTATTAATCATCTGAAACGCTCCCTTCAAATCGCAAACTAGGCATCACGCTTAACAGTCATTTGACGTAAGATGTTATCGCTAAATTTAGCTAAACGATCAAATTCGTCAATGGCCCGGTTATCATCAGCAGTTAAATTAACTACGTGGTAAATACCTTCAGTGAAACCACCAATTTCGTAAGCAAAACGACGCTTTGACCAATCCTTTGAGTCAAGAATCTGGGCTCCATTATCAGTCAAAATCTTATCGAAGCGTTCCACTAATTCAGACTTAGCAGCTTCGTCAATGTCAGGACGAATAATGTAAGTAATCTCATACTTGTTTTCCATGAATATGCACCTCCTTATGGACTATCGGCTCTTCAGTGATTTGAAGAGCAAGGGGACTTAGATTAATTAATCTAAATCACATCTGCTAATTTTATCACGAAGTATTCTAAATTTCAATCTACGAAATGTTTTTTGCGATACGTCCCCAAATACGCAAAAAAAGAAACCCTCGGGTTTCTTTTTTTATTTTTATTCAGTTTGCATTGAATCTGATTCCTCAGCGGCGGGAGCAACAATCGTCATGGTAGCTACCTTTGAACCATCATCCAAGCGAATCAAATGCACTCCAAGGGTTGCTCGACCGGTTTGCGAGACATCCGCAATGGCCATTCGAATCAGCACTCCCTGGGTAGTAATCAGCATCACATCTTCATCGCCAGCAACAACGTTCATTCCCACTAAAGGACCATTTTTTTCCTTAATCTGGGCGGTCTTAATTCCTTTGCCGCCACGTCCTTTAATCGGATACTGAGCCACCGGCGTTTGCTTTCCAAATCCATTTTCAGAAATTACAAAAACTTGTTGGCCTGGAATTAAACGATCGGCACCAATGACCCAGTCATTTGGACGCAGCCGAACACCACGCACCCCGGTAGCCGAACGACCCATCAATCGCACTGCATCAACTTGAAAGCTAACCGCATAACCCTGCCGAGTTGCTAAAATCATATTCTGATTAGATTTCACTAGTAAGACTTTAATTACTTCATCATGCTCTCGCAGGTTGATTGCTTTTAACCCATTATTTCTAATGTTAACAAATTCAGCCAATGCCGTTCGCTTAACCGTCCCCATCTTGGTAGTAAAGAACAACTGGTCTGGCTGATTTGGCGCTGGATTTGCAACGTTTAAAATGGTTTGAATCTTTTCATGCTGATCAAGATGCAGCAGGTTAACAATCGGAAGTCCCTTAGCAGAACGGCCATATTCTGGCACTTCATAGGCTTTCAGCCGATAAACTTTTCCCTTATTAGTGAAAAAGAGCAAACTATCATGGGTCGAACTAGTTAACAGGTGTTCAATAAAGTCGTCTTTATTAATTCCCATCCCCTTAATTCCACGACCACCACGATTTTGCGCCTTGAAATCATCCGTTGTAATGCGTTTAACATACCCATTGTGCGTTAGCGTAATCGTGACATTTTTATCTTCGATTAGATCCTCGTCCTCGATGTTAGTAATTTCACCAATCATCAATTTCGTCCGCCGCTTATCGCCAAACCGCCGCTGGATGTCCAACAATTCGTTGTAGATAATCTCATTAACCCGATCATGACTGGCCAAGATCTCTTGATAGTCCTTGATCTGGGCAACTAATTTATCATGTTCGTCTGTAATCTTGTCACGCTCTAGCCCCGTCAAACGAACTAATCGCATATCCAAAATTGCCTGGGCCTGCTTGTCATCAAGCTCAAAATTTGTAATCAATTCTTGTTTAGCAACATCACCGGTTTTTGAACTACGAATAATCTTAATTACCGCTTCAATATTATCAAGGGCTACCAATAAACCGACTAAAATATGGGCACGAGCCTGCGCTTTTTTCAAATTAAACCGGGTTCTACGAACAATTACTTCTACCTGGTATTCCAGGTATTCGTTTAAAATCTCCTTGAGACTCAGAACTTTAGGGGAACCATCACTAATGGCTAACATATTAAAACTATATGAAGTTTGCATCAGAGTTAATTTGTATAGATTATTCAAAACCACTTCGGCGCTAGCATCGTGGCGAATGTCGATGGCAATCCGCATTCCTTCCCGGTCAGATTCGTCATTAATCGCTGTAATCCCATTAATCCGCTTATCTCTGACCAGTTCTGCAATTCGTTCGATTAATTTAGCTTTGTTGACCATGTAAGGAAGTTCAGTAACGGCAATAATTTCTTTGCCATTTTTTTCCGTTTCAATCTCGACCCGGGCTCGTACTGTAATGTTACCCCGACCAGTTTCATAGGCTTTACGAATTCCTGATTTGCCCATCACAATTCCACCGGTTGGAAAATCAGGTCCCGGTAAAACTTCCATTAATTCTGTAACACTAGCATCCGGACGCTTCATCAAGAGATGAATTGCTGAGATAACTTCACTTAGATTATGCGGAGGAATATTTGTCGCCATTCCCACTGCGATCCCCGTTGCCCCGTTTAATAGCAGATTAGGGATTCGTGCTGGTAAAACTACTGGTTCTCGTTCGGTTCCATCATAATTGGGCGCAAAGTCAACGGTATCCTTGTTCAAATCTCGAAGCATTTCAAGAGAAATTCGGCTCAAGCGCGCTTCAGTATACCGCATCGCTGCTGCCCCATCACCATCAACTGACCCAAAGTTTCCATGACCATCGACTAGCAAGTAACGATAACTAAAGTCCTGTGCCATACGAACCATCGCTTCATAAATAGAACTATCACCATGTGGATGATATTTCCCCATAACATCCCCAACGATTCGCGCAGATTTTTTATATGGTTTGTCTGGAGTAACTCCCAACTGATCCATTCCATACAAAATTCGACGGTTAACTGGTTTGAGCCCATCACGGACATCTGGCAACGCCCGCGCTACAATCACGCTCATGGCGTAATCCAAGAACGATGACTTCATTTTCCTTGATAATTCAATGTTTGTAATCCTGCTATCAGGTGTTCCAGCGTCGTTTGCCACTTGAATAACCTCCGTTCCCTCTCTTACTTGCCTGGTAATGTTTCACATGAAACATTACACATCTAGGTTTTCCACAAATTTGGCATTTGCTTCGATAAATTGACGACGAGGACCAACTTCTTCTCCCATTAACATGGTAAAAGCAGCCGCTGCAGCCTCGGCATCATCCGAAGTAACTCGCAGTAAACGACGATTTTCCGGATTCATTGTAGTATCCCACAATTGTTCCGCATCCATCTCTCCTAGTCCTTTGTACCGCTGAATTTGCGGCTTGGGCGCAGCTGGAAGCGATCCGAGCAGTGTCTGTAGTTCTTCATCGGAATCAATATACTGTTGAAATTTATTTCCCTGGCGAACCCGATATAAAGGAGGTTGTGCAATGTAGACATACCCCGCATCAATCATGGGACGCATAAAGTTATAGATTAAAGTCAACAACAGCGTTTGGATGTGGGCTCCGTCAACATCAGCATCCGTCATAATAATTAGTTTATGATAGTGAGCTTTGTTAACATCAAATTCTGAACCAAATCCAGTTCCCATCGCGGTAAACAATGACCGGATTTCTTCGTTGGATAGAATTCGATCCATCGTGGCCTTTTCAACGTTTAAAATTTTACCGCGAATCGGCAAAATTGCCTGGGTTAACCGGGAGCGTCCCTGTTTGGCCGACCCCCCAGCAGAATCTCCCTCCACGATAAACAATTCTGAAATTTTAGGATCCTTACTAGTATTGTTGGCCAATTTACCGGGCAAGTTATTAATTTCCAAACCACTCTTTTTCCGAGTAACTTCGCGGGCTCGTTTAGCAGCAGAACGGGCCTTAGCAGCCAATAGTCCCTTTTGAACAATCTCTCGAGCAACCTGCGGATGTTCATTCATAAACTGTGAAAATTCCTGACTAAAAACGTGATTCGTTGCTGTCCGTGCATCCGAGTTACCTAATTTGGTTTTGGTCTGCCCCTCAAATTGTGGATCTGGATGTTTCACACTAACAACCGCCGTAATGCCTTCGCGAACATCTGGCCCTGTGAGATTTTCTTCGTTATCTTTAATCAGCTTGTTGGTTCGTCCGTAACTGTTAATGATTCTGGTCAGTGCTTGCTTAAAGCCTTCTTCGTGGGTTCCACCCTCATAGGTATTGATGTTATTAGTGAATGTTTTTAAGGTACTGTGATAATCATTTGTGTATTGTAGTGACACCTCGACAGTGATGCCATTTTCAACCCCTTCGACGTACACTGGGTCTGGAAAAACTGGTTGCCGCCCTCGATCCAAGAATTCTACGTAGTGCCTGATTCCGCCTTCATAAAGAAAGTCGTGTTCAACTGGTTCTTTTGACCGCTCATCTCGAATTGAAATCTGAAGGCCTTTGTTTAGAAAAGCTAATTCACGGACCCGGGTCGTTAGGGTCTCCATATCAAAGACGGTGGTCTCCGTAAAGACATCTGGATCCGGTAAAAAGTGCACCTTCGTACCATGCTCTTCGTGTGGTGCTGTTCCAATTTGTTTCATGGGCGTCTGTACATGCCCTCTGACAAAATCCATATAATAGCGTTTGCCATCACGAGTAACTTCGACTGCTAGTTCGGCGGAGAGAGCATTAACCACCGAAGCTCCTACACCATGAAGCCCTCCAGAAACCTTGTATCCACCACCACCAAACTTACCTCCGGCATGGAGAATAGTGAAAACTGTTTCTAACGCCGATTTGCCAGTTTCTTTTTGCAAATCAACTGGAATCCCCCGACCATTATCAGTAACTGTAATACTGTTATCTTTTTCAATTACAACGCTGATTTTAGTGGCAAACCCAGCAAGGGCTTCATCGATCCCATTATCAACAATTTCCCAGACTAAATGATGCAAGCCTTGTGAATTAGTGGCTCCAATGTACATCCCGGGACGTTTACGAACTGCCTGTAATCCCTTCAAAACCTGAATCTGGCTGGCATCATATTCAAGCGCCTGCTCTGCTTTACTTTCCTCTGGCCGATCAGTCATTTTCGTTCCTCCTTTGTCATGCTGTTTCCTACTCCAAAATCTTTCCTGCTTGAATCCGAAAAACAGCCGGACTGTGAATGAGCTTCATCGTAATATCGCTCATGCTAGTTGTTGTCAAAAACGTCTGCACTTTATCTTGAATAGCCGTCAACAAATGGGTTTGCCGCTCACAATCTAACTCGGATAAAACATCGTCTAATAATAAGACTGGATACTCCCCGGTTTCCTCTTTCATCAGATCAATTTCTGCTAGTTTGGTAGCCAGCGCTGCAGTTCGTTGTTGTCCTTGAGAACCATACACAGCTACGTCCTTTCCGTTTACCAAAAATCGTAAATCATCGCGATGTGGTCCAAACAACGTGGCCCCTTGACGAATTTCTTTATCTCGATTGGCTTCAAATTGGGCGCGCAAGCCCTGGTAGATACTCTCAACTGAAGTCAGTTTGTCCTTGGGAAGCGCTGTTACATAACTAAACTTCAAGATTTCTTTTTGATGCGAAATTTCTTGATGAATGGACTGAGACCAGTGTTGTAATTTTTGTAACAACTGCACTCGTTGATAGATCACTTCGGCAGCATACGCCGCTAATTGATCAGACAAAACAGCTAAGTAAACCAAATCATGAGCCTGATGGAAATGCAATTGACGCAAGTAGTTATTTCTTTGCTTTAAAATATGTCGATACTGCGTAACATTATAAAGATAGCGGTTACTCATCTGACCAAACTCGATATCCATGAATCGACGTCGTTGTTGCGGTGCTCCTTTTACCAACTTGAGATCCTCGGGCGCGAACAAAATTACATTTAATGCGCCAATATAACTGGATAATTTTGCTTGTTCGATGTGATTTAACTTAGCTCGCTTATTTTTGGGACGTAAACTCAGTTCTAGCTGGATCGTACCTGCGTTCCGCTGGACAACCCCGCATAAATCAGCCGTGGCCGCCTCCCAACTAATTAATTCCCGGTTATTATTAGTCCGATGACTGCGCGTCAAGGCCAAAACGTAGAGTGCCTCTAACAGATTAGTTTTTCCCTGCGCATTGGCTCCGATTAACACGTTAATGCCAGACGAAAAATGAGCTTGCAACTTTTGATAATTACGAAAATTTTGTAATTTTAAGTCTGTCACCTGCATACAGCCGCCTACTTAGCCTTGATAAAAAAAAGACCCGTTTCAGGGACTCTGATCGTATCACCCGGATACAATTTTTTCCCTCGCCGATTTTCTGGATCATCATTAACAAAGACCGCCTTTTCACGCAAATACCACTTGGCTTGTCCACCAGAAGCAATAATATCCTGCATCTTTAATAATTGACCCAATGTTATATAGGGAGTGTTGATTACAACCTCTTTTTTCATCCTGCACCCGCTTTCAATTATCTTAATTATACGCTAAAAATCCTAAAAAGTACATATTGCCCATTTATAGACGCTCTCAGCGATGTAGAACTTTTTGCGATAAAAATCACCATTAGGAATAAAAAAAGCGCATATCGAATGATATGCGCTTTTTTATATTCTTTCTCTAAAAAGTTCTAACGGGCGTTATTAGTTGAATAAATTCATCTGGTCGCTCCAACGGCTTAATGGTAAAGGGGCGAAGTGCCGAAGTAAAGGCCACTTCGACTGGAACCGATCCAAAGACCCGCAGTGCTTCTCGCAAATAATCTGGGTTAAATGAAATTTCAAGATCATTACCACTCAAAGCTTGTGGTTCTAAATTTTCTTCAACTTTTCCGACATCTGGAGAATTACCGGTAATCATAACTTGCTTATCTGCCGGCTTAATCGTTAGTTTAATCACATTATTCCGAGATTCATGTGACAACAGCGAAGCTCGCTCAACTGCTGCTAGAAGCTCACCAGCTGCAAACTGAACTTTTGTATCCGAACTATTAGGAATTAGACGGGAAGTATCAGGATAGTTTCCTTCTAGCAGGCGGGAATAAAACTGTGTTTCCCCGAAGGTAAACAACACCTGATTCTCTGACAAACTAAGTTTAATTAAATCTTCCTCATCGTCTAGCATGCGCGAAAGTTCTTTCAAACTATCGCCAGGAATGACGAAATCAGCTGGCGAGGTGAGTGGACTTTCCAATTCAACTTCGCGTTGACTTAATCGATGACTGTCCGTGGCCACTGCCAATAAATGTTTTTCCAACGTAAAGTGAACTCCAGTTAGAATTGGGCGACTTTCTTGTTTTGAAACCGCAATGACCGTTTGACTAATTACTTCTCGTAACAATTTAGCTGGTAGTTCAATTTGGTGCTCATGATCAATTTCTGGCAGGTGGGGATAGCCATTTGCATCTAGTCCATTAATATTAAATTCAGAATTCCCAGATTTAATCGTGGTTTGATACTGATCAGCAACGTCTACTTGGAGTTCTCGATCTGGGAGTTTCTTGACAATTTCTGCAAAAAAACGGGCTGGTGAGAGTACCAAACTACCGGTTGCTTGAATCTGGAGTTCGTTGTCAGGGTTAGAGGTACTAATCGTGGTTTGAATTGAAATATCTGCATTACTTCCAGTTAGCATAATTTCATGGTCAGTTACATCAATTTTTAATCCCGTTAAAATTGGAATGGTGGTCTTTGCAGAAATTGCTCGTTGCACCACATTGAGTGCCTTAATAAACGCAACACGATTAATTGAAAAATTCATATGGTCAGCCTCCTAGCTGGGTTTAATTTAATTAAATTAAAAGACTTAGTAGTAGTAGCAGGACCTGTTATTTGTGTTGATAACTAGGTGAATGGTTATTAACTGCACGCGCAGTCCCTGTTGATAACTTTGTGGGTAAACCAGACTATTTTTTTATAGTTATCCACAAGTGCATTATATCATTAGGCAGTTAATGTTTTAATTCGGTTCGTAATTCAGTGAGTTGTTTTTTTAATTCAGGATCGGTCCCTAACCGTTGACTAACTTTTTTACAAGCATTCATCACGGTGGTGTGATCTTTTCCACCAAAAGATTCGCCAATTTTGGGTAACGAATTATCAGTTAGTTCACGGGCGAGATACATTGCAATTTGGCGAGGTTGCACAATTGATTGGACTCTTTTTTTACCCTTTAGATCTCTGACAGAAACGCTGAAATAAGAGGCCGTGGTCTTAATGATGAGCTCCGGTGTTAGGGGATTTTTAGTCTGAGTTAATTTAAGTGATCGAAGTGATTCCGCAACTAAATCCATGGTAATCGGCGTTTGTTTTAAGGCCGCATAGGCTTTGATGTGCGATAATGCCCCTTCTAGTTCTCGGACGTTTGAGTCGATCTGACCAGCAATGTAACTCATGATGTCGTCTGAGATATCAAGTCCCTCTGATTTGGCTTTTGCTCGTAAAATTGCAGAACGTGTTTCTAAATCGGGAGCGGTGATATCAACTGATAGTCCCCATTTGAACCGTGAAACCAACCGATCGGTTAGCGAATTGATTTCATTGGGGAGCCGGTCAGCTGTCATTACAATTTGCTTATTTTCTTCATATAAAGCGTTAAAAGTATTGAAAAATTCGTCCTGAGTTCCTTCCTTGTTAGCCAGGAACTGAATATCGTCAACTAGGAGTAGATCAACTTTGCGATAAATACCGCGAAATTCCTGCATTTTATTGTTTTGCAGGGCGTCAATGAAGTCATTAGTAAATTTTTCGGTCGTAACATACTTCACAACGGCCTCTGGATGGTTAGCGAGGACTTTGTTACCGATGGCCTGCATCAGGTGGGTTTTACCAAGGCCAACTCCACCATAGAAAAAGAGTGGATTATAGACTTTTCCAGGATCCTCTGAGACGGCTAAAGCAGCCGCATGTGCCATCTGGTTTCCCTGCCCAATTACAAAGGTATCAAACGTGTAGTTTGGATTGAGATGGGGATCAGTCACCGGCTTTTGGGTAACCGGTTGCTGGGGGCGTGTCAGCGGTTGGGCGTCACCTGGCAAGATGGTTTTGGGGGTGATATCTTGATGGGTAATACCGTAGGCATACTCAATAAATGATGAAGTTAAATTACTGTTCCAATAATCTTGGTGCAATGAGGTAGGCACCTCAATCGTGAGGACCTTTCCGTCAAAGGAAATTGGTTTTGCTGAATCAATCCATGTGGCAAACGTATTATGATCAAATTTAGGGTTTGCTTTGAATTTTGCTTTGATTTGATTCCAAAGGTCTGTTTCATTCATACGAAGTCGTCCTCCTAGGAAAAACATAGCCGTAGTTTAGCACGAAAAAAATAAGTTTTCCACAGAGGTAATCAGTCTGTGTATAAATGTTTCACATTAGTGGTAAAAGTTTTCCACAAGGGTGTGAATTAAAATCAAGTCCAGGGAAAAAATTGAGTTTTCAACCACTTGCTGTGGATAACAAAAGCCTGTTATAAATAGTTTTAGACTAGATCTATAAATTTATTAACAACCTGTGGATAAAAATAAATAACAGCTGTGGATTTGTGGAAAATATTGGGAAAACATTGTTAATATATGCTACAGTTATCCACAGGAATTCACAGGTGTTTTTTATGAAACTTTTTTTAAAGCCACGGATTGTGGGCTGTAATCGGAAATTAGTTCTTTGCGCAAATTTTGTTTTGTGATATCATTGAAAGGAAATACTAGTTAGAGTATTAATTAAGCGAATTAGGTAATCAAAAGAAAGTAAGGAGGGTTTGTAATGAAGCGAACTTACCAACCTAAGAAACGTCACCGTAATCGGGTGCATGGTTTCCGTGCCCGGATGAGCACTAAAAATGGTCGTAGAGTATTAGCTCGTCGGCGGCAAAAAGGTAGAAAAGTATTGTCTGCATAGACCACTGATTCTTCGGTGGCCTTTTTTATTTTAAACAGACGGTAGTTTGGAGACCCTTTTAATGAAAAAGTCATATCGCGTAAAAAAGGAAGCAGAATTTCAGCAAGTTTTTGAAAAACATCAATCAGTTGCTAATCGACAATTTGTAATTTATCAAATGGAAAAACCGGGTCAGGTACATTTCCGAATTGGGATTTCGGTTGGGAAAAAAGTTGGCAATGCAGTACATCGGAATTGGGTTAAACGGCGAATCCGCCAGACTATGACGGAACTAAAGCCTAAATTACGTCCGGATGTTGATATTTTGATAATTGCTCGTCCGCAGGCGGATGGAATGTCGATGGCCGCAGTGCGGGCGAGTCTCCGGCACGCATTAAAACTGGCCCAGCTCCTGGAAACTGATGAACATGGGGAAGAATCGTGAAAAAAAATAAAAAATATCGTTTGCTAGCGCTGATCGGCAGTTTGGGAATTTTATTATCTGCTTGTAGTACAGCGCCAATTAATAGTCATAGCAGTGGTATCTGGGATGGTTTAATTGTTTATAATTTCTCGCGCGCCATTATTTGGCTATCACGAGCTTTTAATAACAATTATGGAATTGGAATCATTCTGTTTACAATTGTGGTTCGTATTATCATCTTGCCACTGATGATTTATCAAACACGCAGTATGAAAAAGACTGGGGAGTTACAGCCGCAGCTGAAAGCTTTACAGCAAAAATATTCATCACGAGATACTGAGACGATGATGAAGTTACAAACGGAACAACGCCAACTTTATAAAGAAGCTGGGGTGCATCCGATTGCTAGTATGCTACCGCTGATAGTTCAACTGCCGATTATTTTTGCTTTGTATCAAGCAATTTTGCGAACGCCAGTGTTGAAAACGGGAGAGTTTCTCTGGTTACAATTGGGGAACCGCGATCCATATCTGGTGTTACCAATTCTAGCAGCGCTCTTCACCTTCTTTAGTTCTTGGCTTTCGATGAAATCTCAACCGGAGACAAACGGAATGGTGATGATGATGACCATTTTCATGCCGATTGTAATCTTTTTTACGGCCTTGAGTGTTCCATCTGCGCTTTCGCTATACTGGGTGGTGACTAATGCTTTCCAGGTTGTGCAGACGTTGTTTATTCAGAATCCGTGGAAAATGCAACGAGAACGGGATGAAAAAGCACGGGCTCAAAGGGAGCATGATCGAGCAGTTGCCAAGGCCGTTCGGCGGGCAAAACGCAGTCACAAAAAATAGTTTAGGTAACCACGAATAGAAATATTCGTGGTTATTTTTTAATCAATTATATTTTTCGAAATTTAATAATCTAAAATCTAAAAACCTCTTTTTAGTCGGTTGCTTTTGTGCTATGCTGAACAAATGAAATTAAATTGTGGGAGATTGAAATCATGCCTAAGTACGAAGGCGACACGCTTGCAGCAGCAATTGAAAATGGATTAACAGCATTACAACTTGATCGAAAAAATGCACAAATAAAAATTTTACAGCAACCACAACCCGGTTTTTGGGGGTTATTTAAGAAACCAGCACAAGTCGAAATCAAACGGCAGGCAGTTTCTAATGCTCAGCAAGCCACCTTGCCTGAGCAGCAACCTGAGGGAGAAGCAGCGCAACCAGTCACTCAGCGACCAGCTGCAACGCGACCGCAGACTAGATTCGACAAAAACTATGCGGTGGTTCATGATCTAGCTACCTATTTGCAAAATGTTTTAGACCAGCTTGGGATTACAGCAACGCTGAAAGTGGCAATGCCTACTAGTAAGTACGTGTACATTGATTGTCAGACTGATAAGGAAGGTTTGTTAATTGGAAAACACGGGCGTACGATTAATGCGCTTCAGCAACTTTGTGAATTTTATTTGAACAATCATGGGGTTAATTATGTTGAAGTAACCGTAGATACCGCTGATTACCGGGCACGACGTCGGGTGATTTTGTCTGATTTAGTGCGCAAGACGGCGAGAGATGTTCAAATGAGTGGTCAGCCTGTCTATCTGGATGCTATGCCAGCTGCAGAACGAAAACAGGTGCACAGTGAAATTGAGGTCTATGATGATTTGATGACCTATTCGATTGGAAATGATCCTAACCGCGAAGTAGTTGTGGCACCTCGATAGTTATAATTTGACAATGATAATGGTTAAATTTAACATGAGATTAAGTTTAATTTATCTTGATAAAGTAGTGAAAGTACTTTGTCCCAGGGCAATCGCATGTCTGGGGTGGGTACTTTTTTTATGTAATGAAGCGGTTGGGAGGCTTTGAAGCATGTCATTGATGACAACGGATTACGATACAATTGCAGCTATTTCGACTCCGCCAGGTGTTGGTGGGATCGCAATTGTTCGGGTGAGCGGGAGCACTGCTATTGCACTGGTTGAAAAGGTTTTTTCTGGACCAGATTTAACTAAAGTGGCAACTCATACGATTAACTACGGTCATCTGATCGATGCGGGTGCTCATCGAGAAACCGTTGATGAAGTCATGGTGACGGTAATGCGGGCGCCACAAACTTATACTAAAGAAGATATCGTTGAGATTAATTGTCACGGAGGGATTGAAGTTACTAACCAAGTACTTCAGTTAGTTTTGCGGCAAGGGGCTCGGTTGGCCGAGCCGGGAGAATTTACCAAGCGGGCTTTTTTGAACGGTCGCATTGATTTATCGCAGTCCGAGGCAGTGATGGATTTGATTGATGCCAAGACAGCAACAGCACAAAAGGCAGCGTTGAATCAGTTGGATGGTAGTTTGTCACGGGTGGTCAAACGATTGCGCCAAGAGTTAGTGGATTTACTGGCAAACGTTGAAGTGAATATTGACTATCCCGAATACGATGGTGCAGAGACAGTCACCACGAAACTAATGCAAACAAAGACCAATAAAATTATGCAGGAACTAGATGAGCTACTGCAGACGGAACAACAAGGTAAAATCTTACGTGATGGCTTGGAAACCGCAATTGTTGGTCGGCCTAACGTGGGGAAATCTAGCCTATTAAATTGTTTATTACATGAAAATAAGGCAATTGTAACTGATGTTCCGGGAACGACCCGTGATGTTCTCGATGAGTATGTTAATGTGCGCGGGGTCCCGCTCCACCTGATTGATACGGCTGGGATTCGAAAAACTGACAACCAGGTGGAAAAGATCGGGGTCGATCGGTCCAAAGCGGCTTTGAAAAAGGCTGACTTGGTGTTGTTGGTATTAAATGCTAGTGAAAAACTAACGGCTGGTGACCGAGAGTTACTAGCAGCAACCCAAGACAGTAAACGCATAATCTTATTAAATAAAACTGATTTACCGGAACTAATTGAACTAGATCAACTGGATGTTCCAAAAGCAACCCTTATAAAAACCTCTGCGGTAGCTGAAAATGGAACTAGGGCACTCGAAGCAGCGCTTGCAAAACTATTTTTTGAAGAGGGAGTTACTTCCACCCAGCTCGATGTCATGGTTACGAACGCTCGGCAGGCTAGCTTGTTAGAGCAGGCTCGGTCTGCTTTGCAGACTGTTTTGGAAGGGCTGAAGCAAGGGTTGCCAGTTGATATTGTTCAAATTGATTTACAACGAGCTTGGGAGTTTTTGGGTGAGATAACCGGTGACAACTATGATGATGAATTGATGGATCAATTATTTAAAAAATTTTGTATTGGAAAATAAAATGTTTCATGTGAAACACGAAGGGGGTTTTCCGAGTGGAAAAGTTAAAAGAGACCACCGTCCAGCACCCGTACGATGCGGGTCACTATGATGTTATCGTAGTAGGAGCGGGCCATGCTGGTTGTGAAGCTGCATTGGCTGCTGCGCGAATGGGACAGCGAACATTGTTATTAACCATTAGCCTAGAGATGGTGGCATTTATGCCCTGTAACCCTTCGCTTGGTGGTCCGGCAAAGGGAACCGTCGTCAGAGAGATTGATGCACTGGGTGGTGAGATGGGTAAAATCATTGACCAAACGTACATTCAGATGCGGTTGTTGAACACAGGAAAGGGACCAGCAGTTCAAGCGCTACGTGCCCAGGCCGATAAGCATGCTTATCATGCCGCAATGAAGCACGTGATTGAACAACAGGAAGGCCTGGTATTGCGGCAAGCAATTGTTGATGATTTGTTGGTAACTAGCGACCAGATCGATGGCGTGGTTACCAACACGGGAGCAGCTTATTATGCCCCGGCAGTGGTTCTAGCTACCGGCACCTCTGCTCGTGGTCAAATTTATATTGGCGAATTGCGCTATTCCTCTGGACCGAATAATTCGGTACCTTCGATTAGACTTTCGGAGAATCTAGCTGCGAAGGGGTTCCCATTGGAGCGGTTCAAAACTGGCACCCCGCCGCGGGTAAATGGGAAAACAATCGACTATACAGAGCTAGAGGAACAACCGGGTGATGCGCAACCGCATCATTTTAGTTTCACAACAGCGTATGATGATTATTTGTCAGTGGCAGATCAGGTTTCCTGCTGGCTCACTTACACTAATCCACAGACACATCAGCTCATTCGAGATCATCTAGACCGGTCTCCACTGTTTAATGGAGTACTTGATGGGATTGGTCCGCGGTACTGTCCGTCATTAGAAGACAAGGTTGTTCGCTTTGCTGATAAGGACCGACACCAGGTTTTCTTGGAACCAGAAGGACGTGAGAATGAAGAATGGTACGTTGACGGGATGTCAACTTCAATGCCAGAAGAAATTCAACAAGAAATGTTGCACTCCGTTAAGGGGCTCGAACATGCTGAACTCATGCGACCAGGCTATGCTATTGAATATGACATCATTCCCCCTGACCAAATGAAGCCTAATATGGAAAGCAAACGAATTGCTGGACTGTTCACCGCCGGTCAGACGAATGGGACATCTGGTTACGAAGAAGCAGCGGGTCAGGGTCTACTGGCTGGGATTAATGCGGCTCGAAAAAACCAACAATTGGAACCCGTTGTTTTAAAGCGGTCTGATGGATATATTGGGGTGTTAATTGATGACTTAGTGACCAAGGGGACGAATGAACCTTATCGGCTATTGACTAGTCGAGCTGAGTACCGGTTGTTATTGCGAAATGATAATGCCGATTTACGCCTAACCCCCTTGGGTTATGAGCTGGGTTTGATTTCAGAAGCACGCTATTTAAGGTTCAAAAAGAAGCAAGCAGCGATAGCTTCAGAATTGCAACGATTACAAACTATCCGAGTTAAACCAGGAGCAGCTGTCAATGATTTTGTGACCCAGCATGGCGACAAGCCATTGCAAGATGGTATCGTGGCAGCCCAATTTTTGCGACGTCCTTACGTTGATTATGATCAGTTATTAAAGTTTATTCCGGCCCGAGAAACGCCCTTAGCTCCAGAGGAAGTTGAACAGGTAACGGTTCAAACAAAATACGCTGGCTATATTCAAAAAGAAGAAGAAAAGGTAGCTAAATTGCGCCGGATGGAACAAAAGAAAATTCCTGCAAGCATTGATTACGATAAGATTGCGGGGATTGCTACGGAGGGACGGGAAAAATTAAAACAAATTCAACCAGCAACCTTAGCACAAGCTGCCCGCATCAGTGGTGTTAACCCCTCAGACTTGTCGATTCTGAGTGTGTATATCCAACAGGGGCGAGTGGCAAAGACGAAGTAAATTGATTGATCAGTCTGATGTTCATTTTTCTGCGGATGCAGAAATTTGTTCAGCAACAGGCTGGTTTTTTTGTTTATAATACAAATATAGCCTTGCGATAAAGGGAGGACGCACGATGAAATTCTATACGAATGATCGGATTGAAATTGCCTATGATGATTTTGGCAATTCAACGCAAACACCAGTTGTGATTCTTTCTGGAATCGGAGCGTACAAGGAATATTGGCAAGCAACCATTCAGGCCCTAGTAGCGAAAAACTACCGGGTTATTAATATTGACGCGCGGAATCAGGGTCAGTCGGAACATACTAGAAAGGGATTGCGAATTACTCGGCATGCAATGGATCTGCGGGAATTATTAATAAAGTTACACGTGAAACATCCCATTTTAATGGGTAATTCGATGGGGGCAGCGACCATGTTTGCTTACGTTTCTTTGTTTGGGGAGCAAGAGGTGGCAGCCCTAGTAGATGTTGATCAAAGTCCTAAGATGATTAATGATGATCAATGGCAGTATGGTTTTACTGATTTACATTGGGATGACTTTCATATGCGGCTTCGCCAGCCCTTAGGGAAGCCGACCTATCATAATTTTGATGATCAATTGTTTGCAAAATTGCAAACTCTGAAACAACAATACCCTTACGATGCAGAGTTAAATTATCCCCTATTACTTGATCATGCAACGCAGGATTGGCGCGATGTTGTCACGAGCCTGCAAAAGCCGTTGCTGGTGGTTACAGGCGACCACTCGCCCTTTTTCCCAGTAGCGGTTGGAAATGTCATGGAGCAAATGAACCCGTTGGTACAGGCGACGACTATTATGAATGCTGGGCATTTAGTTATGGCAGAACAGCCCTGCCAATTTAATCAAACTTTGTTATCATTTTTAGCAACAGTTGGTGCGGCTTGAAAATCCAGATAATTATTATAAGAAACTTCTAATGGAGGAACCACGATGACAGATGATGTTTTTGAAATACACAAGAAACATACCGGAATTTTAGGAATTGAAGGAGATTTCCCCGTTGAAAACAAGGAGGAATTGGGCTTGGCTTATACACCGGGCGTGGCTCAGGTCGCAAAGGCCATCCAAAAAGATCCTAAACTAAAGGATGTTTACACGATGAGCGGGAAGCTAGTGGCAGTTGTGACTGATGGAACTGCTGTTTTGGGTCTAGGAAACATCGGACCAGGAGCAGGGTTACCGATTGTAGAAGGCAAGGCGTTGCTGTATAAAGATTTAGCTCAAGTAGATGCCGTTCCGTTAGCATTGGAACCAGAGGATGCTACAACTATGGCGCACCATTTACAGGCGATCGCCCCTTCCTTTGCAGGATTTCATCTAGAAGATATTGCGGCACCAAAGTGTTTTGAATTAGAAGAAGAATTGCGAAAACTGGTTGATATACCAGTTTATCATGATGATCAAGAAGGAACGGCGATTGTGATTCTAGCTGGGCTAATCAATGCTGCACGAGTGGTTCAAAAGCCACTGTCAGAGCTAAAAGTTGTCTTAAACGGGGTCGGCGCCTCCGGAGTAGCAACAGCTCGTTTGTTAGATGCAGTTGGACTGAAGCGGTTAACGTTGGTCGATGTCGATGGAGTCGTTCATCCTGATAGCCAAAATTACAATCATTATCAAACTGATTTGGCGCAGAACTTTCAAGGAGTGGCTGGGGAAACCTTAGATGATGTGATTGCTGACCAGGACGTTTTTATTGGTTTATCAGTAGCCAACGTTTTAAGTCCCCAACAAGTTCAGCGGATGGCAGCACAACCGATCATTTTTGCGTTGGCTAATCCAGTCCCAGAGATTGATCCAGAAGAAGCTAGAGCAGCTGGTGCGACGGTCGTGGCCACTGGCTCTAGCAAGTATCCTAACCAAGTTAATAATATCTTAGCTTTTCCCGGCTTGTATCGAGGATTATTACAGAGTGGCATTAAAAGTGTGACGCCTGCCATGGAAGCCACGGTTGCAAAGGCGCTGGCCGGGATGATTGCAACGCCAACTGCTCAAACAATTGTGCCCGGAGTTTTTGACGCCGGGGTGGTTCAAACGGTTTCGCAAGCAGTCATGGAGTTAGAAAATAATACAGAGAAGTAGGTGGTGACGTGAATCCAGAAATTAGAGCGCTCAATCTCCAAGCAGAAGATAGTAAAAGGCAGTGGGAAGACTTCTTAATTGGATTAGGCATTCAGGATTTTTCTGATACGGAAGTTAGCCAGTTAGATCAAACCCTGGGATTGTTTAGTGATGGACAGTTAGTGGCGACTGGGTCTGCGGCAGGCAATATTTTAAAGTATGTTGCAGTTAACCATACGGATTTAGAGAGTGCTGGTTATTTTAATCGAGTGGTTTCAGCATTACTGACGAATCTGAGTCAACGGGGAATTTTCCATGTGCTGGTTTATACCAAGCCACAATACTCGCTTAGTTTTCAAAGAGTCGGCTTTCAAGAGATTGTTCACAGTGAAACTGCCGCCTTTTTGGAAACAGGTGATACCAGCATTTCAGATTATCTAGCCAAGCTTCCTCACGATTCCAGTGGACAAGCTGGTGCAATTGTTATGAATGCTAACCCGTTTACTTTGGGTCATCGTTTTTTAGTGGAACAAGCTGCTACCCAGTGTGATCGAGTCTATGTCTTTGTTGTCAGTACTAATCGGTCGTTGTTTAGTGCGAAGGAACGGCTGGACTTGGTGCGGGCGGGGACGGCTGATTTAAAAAACGTTATCGTGGTACCAGGGGCTGATTATCTGGTGAGCTATGCGACGTTTCCAGCCTATTTTCTTTCAGCGACCACGGATAAAATCGTTTATCAAACGACGATTGATGCACTCATTTTCAAGGAACGCATTGCTCCAGAAATTGGGATTGCCACCCGCTTTTTAGGAACAGAACCGCAGTCTAAAACGACTGACACATATAACCAAGTGTTACAACGAGTTCTACCACCAGCAGTTCGTGTGACCGTCTTACCGCGCAAAACAGCTCCTGACGGTCAGGTAATCTCCGCACGGGTGGTTCGGTATGCGATAAAAAATGATATGATTAAAAGCGTTCAAGCCATTGTTCCGGTTTCAACGTATACATTTTTAAATAATCATTTAGAAGAATTACAGCAGCGGATTAAGAAAGGAATGAAGATTGATGGAAATTAAACAGACCGCCATCGACGGTACGTTAGAGTCATCAGATATTCAAATTACGGTTAGCCAAGGAACTGCTGGTGTACAAATCGAATTGACCTCCGATGTCGCCGAGCGTTTTGGGACACAGATTAAAGCAACAATTGCGCAGATTGCCAATGACTTTCAGCTTGAAAATGTCAAAATTAAAGCCGTTGATCAAGGCGCATTGGACTGTGTCATCAAGGCTCGAACAATTACTGCCATTCAACGAGCACTGCAAACTAGTGCTGAACCAGCATGGGAGGTACTCTAATGGTTTTTAAACAAGATCGGTTACGGCGAACCATGATGTTTGTTCCTGGAAACAATGCGGGAATGCTGAAAGACGCTGGTATTTACGGAGCTGACTCGATTATGTTTGATTTAGAGGATGCGGTTTCACTGGCAGAAAAGGATTCTGCTCGGACATTAGTCTATGAGGCATTGAAAACGGTTGACTACGGTGATACCGAACTGGTGGTTCGAGTTAATGGTTTGGATACTGAATTTGTCAAAGCTGATGTTTTGGCAATGGTTAAAGCCGGAATTGATGTCATCCGGATTCCTAAAACTGAAAATGCTGCAATGATTAAAGAGATGGAGTCACTAGTTGCTGAGGCAGAACAACGCTTCGGTCGACCAGTGGGGAGCACGCACATTATGGCAGCCATTGAAAGTGCTGAAGGCGTTTTAAATGTACCCGCAATTGCTAAGGCCTCTGAGCGGATGATTGGGGTAGCGTTATCAGCAGAAGACTATACTACTGATTTGCAGACGCACCGTTATCCAGATGGCAAGGAATTAGAATTCGCCAGAAACATGATTATTCATGCGGCGCGGGCAGCGCATATTTCTGCGTTTGACACGGTATATACGGATGTTGATAATACGCAGGGATTGATTGATGAAACCGAGTATATTCATCAATTAGGTTACGATGGAAAGTCGGTTATTAATCCGCGACAAATTCCAGTAATTAATTCGGTTTTTGAACCAACTGAGGCTCAAGTTAAAAACGCTCAAAATGTTATTGCTGCCATTGAACGAGCACATCAAGCTGGTTCTGGAGTTATTTCTATGAACGGTCAGATGGTTGATCGACCTGTGGTTTTGCGGGCTGAACGAGTTATGAAACTAGCCCAAGCATCTGGAATTGTCGACAAGGAGGGTCATTACATTGGAAAATAAGTTAGGTCGAACGTTACCAGCAGACGTCATGGAACAGTTACAACTGACCCCATTTCAAACCACCGAAATTGGGAACCCTGAAGTTCAACGGACTGCTCCTCAGGTCCGGTTGTCAACCGGAAATGATAAAGTTACGAATGATTTGAAAAAAATTATTCAAGAAAATGTTCATGATGGTATGACGATCTCTTTTCATCATCATTTCCGTAATGGAGACTTTGTTTTTAACCAAGTAATGAAAATTATCATGGAACTAGGAATCAAGAACCTCACCTTGGCCCCTTCTTCACTAACAGGAGTTATGAATGACGTTGCAATTGAAGCAATCAAACAGGGAACGGTAACTGCCATCACAACTTCTGGAATGCGGGGCTCGCTAGGAGATGCAGTCTCACATGGTTTGCTAGCTAAGCCGGTGATTTTCCGGTCACATGGTGGTCGGGCACGAGCCATCGAAAACGGCGAAATTAAGATTGACGTCGCTTTCTTGGGAGTTCCTAATGCGGATCGTTGTGGAAATGCCAATGGTAGTTATGGCGATGAAGCCTTTGGTTCTTTAGGCTATGCTTTGATGGATGCCAACTATGCTAACAAAGTGGTTTTGCTAACCGATAATCTAGTTGATTATCCCAACACCCCTGCTTCTATCAAACAAACTCAAGTTGATTACGTGGTAGAGGTTGATCAGGTTGGTGATCCGGATAAAATTGGTTCAGGAGCTACCCGCTTTACGAAAGATCCTAAAAATTTAAAGATTGCTAACTTAGTAAGTGATGTAATTACTAATTCAAGCTACTTTAAAGATGGATTCTCGTTTCAAACTGGTTCTGGTGGAGCTGCTTTGGCAGTTACTCGTTACTTGCGAGCTGCCATGGAAGCAAGTAATATCCATGCTTCGTTTGGATTAGGTGGGATTACTAATCCAATGGTGGAGCTACTAGAAGCGGGCTTGATTGATAAATTGATGGACGTCCAAGACTTTGATAAAGTGGCAGCGCAGTCCATGAAAAACAATTTAAATCAACAAGAAATCGATGCTTCTTGGTATGCTGATCCCGATAATAAAGCCGCCATGGTGGATCAGTTGGATGTTTCCATTTTGAGTGCGCTAGAAATTGATACGGACTTTAATGTCAATGTCTTGACTGGTGCTGATGGAATTATTCGCGGAGCGGTCGGTGGTCATCAAGATGCAGCCACTGCCAAGCTAACCATCATTTGTACTCCATTAGTACGAGGTCGTATTCCCTCAGTTGTTAAGAGTGCGAATACCGTGGTCACTCCCGGAAGCTCCGTTGATGTTTTAGTAACAGAACGTGGAATTGCTGTAAATCCGCAACGACCAGATTTATTAGCACAGTTGCAAAACGTACCGGGACTCCAAATCTATTCGATTGATGAGTTAGCCGAGCTAGCCCAACAAATTGTTGGTACAGAAGCCCCATTAGAGTTTACTGATCGGACGGTTGCGCTTGTGGAATATCGTGATGGCTCAATTATCGATGCCATTAAACAGCGTAAAGATTAAAATTATAAAGTGGCTGCTGTCTATTTGATAGCAGCTTTTTTGTGAGGAATTAGATGACAATTAATATTTTTAAAAAAGGCACTCCGCAAACCATTGCCGAGGTATTGCACAATAAAGACAAACGAGTCCGCTACCAACAACAGTTATTGCGAGAATTTCCAGATGCCACCGTGGTGGCGATTAAACTCAACATTCCAGGACCAATTAAGACGAATTCAGAGATTGAACAGCTATTTCAGGTGGGTTATCAGCGGTTTATGGACCAGCTAACTACCTTGACGCCGATTATTAAGACTAAGACCGAGGTAGCGCCAACGGGACCAGAAGCATGGTTGGTGGTGACGAGGGCTGCTAGTGACGTCAAACACGTGGCGGTTAGGTTTGAAGATCACGATCACCTGGGGCGGTTATTTGATGTGGATGTGCTTAATCGGACGCATGGAACCTACCATCGAGCGGAGTTATCAGCTTCCAAGCGGACTTGCTTTTTGTGTGGTCGTCTGGCTAAGGAATGTGGTCGGAACCGGACGCATTCTGTAGAAGCGCTCCAAGCATATGTGAACCAGCTGTATTACGAGGTGTTTCAAGATGACAAGTAGACTAAGCGAACAGCCACTCACCCAAACGAGTCAGGCCGACGTGGTGCAGGTGGCAATTAAGGCGCTTCTCTACGAAGTGACGGCGAATCCCAAGCCCGGGCTAGTAGATCCGACGGGAAATGCTAGTCATCCTGATATGAATGTGTTTAACTTTATTGATAGTGCGCTGGCGATGCAGCCATATTTACAAGCTTGTTATCGCTGTGGGGCTCAATTTCAAAAAAAAGATTTAACGCAGTTGTTTCAGGAACTACGACCTTTAGGGAAAACTGCAGAAAAGCGAATGTATCAAGTAACCAAGCAGGTTAATACGCATAAAGGGGCCATCTTTGCGCTAGGGATTTTAGTGGCAACCGTTGCACTAACGGTGCAACAGCTAGCGCAGCCGACTTTATCTGCCGTAATAACTAGGGAACGTCTCCTTACGAAAGACCTAGTTCGCAAAGATTTTGCTGTTTTGCAGCAACGACCGCCCCAGACGGCGGGGGAACGGCAGTATTTACAGTACGGGACAACGGGAATTCGAGGAGAGGCAGAAACCGGATTTGCAACGGTAATGAACTTTGGGCTGCCTTGGCTCGTTGATAGTCAAGGGAGTACCAACGAGCGTTTATTGTTAGCATTAATAGCAATTGTTACTAATAGCAACGATAGTAATTTAATTAAGCGGGCGGGTAATCGACAGATTGTGGCCACCGTTCATGGTCAATGGCAAAAGCTACTGGTAACTTACTCCCAAACTAAGCAGTTTCCACAGCAGCAGTGGCAACAAATCTGTCATGATTTTGCACTCCAAAAGCTGAGTTTGGGTGGCTCAGCCGATCTCTTAATTGTGACAATCTTCTTAGCGAAGTTAATACAAAAATTTTAATCATGTACCCATGAAGGAAGTGATTTAAGATGGAACGCTTTATTGATCGAACCCCGACATTTGTGCCGGCTGAGACTGTTGGAATCAACCGGCAGTTCTTGTCACTGAACTATGCTGAAGGGGAACGTCATCAACTAGATTTATATTTACCAAACCAGGCTTTAGAACAATATCCAGTGATTATTGATATTTATGGGGGCGGGATGTATTTTGGACAGCGTAGTTCGCAAAAACTAAACGGGGCCTTGCAATTGCTCCGACGAGGCTTTGCCGTGGTCAGCCCCGACTATTCTTTAAGCTACATGGCTCCGTTTCCAACCCCAATTTACGAGTTAAAAGCGGTTATCAGATGGGTAAAGGCCCACGCCGCTAGCTATCACCTCAATCCGCGGCAGATCTTCTTAACGGGAGAATCTTCTGGAGCACAGTTGGCGATGGTGACCGCTGCTAGTACTACTGCTGGGAAATTGATTAGTTCATTTGGAGGTAATTTTAAATATTCTGACCAAGTGCAGGGAGTTATTGCTTCTTACGGTCCCTATGATTTGGCCCTGATGAAACCGCAATTTGCGGTGCTAGGACAAACGCCCAAGTTTGCTGAAACGGGAGCCGCTGATTCCTTTGAAGGAGTAATGCTAGGTTTTCAACGTCCCGACAAAGTTTTGGAGCGAAATGCGCAAGCCAACCCGGCCACCTATTTTACGAACAACATGGTTCCGACCTTGCTGTATGCGGGGACGGGTGATCGGGTTGTCCCTTACTTACAAACCATTAACTTAGCTGCAGAGTTGACGGCGGTTATTGGAAAGGAAAAGGTTGAATTACGGATATTACCAGATGTTGCTCACGGACCAGCTGGGTTTATGAATCAAGCGGTTTGGGATGAAAAAACTTCCTTTTTACGGAAACATAGCCATTAGTGTTAAAATAGTGGGTAATAGTGAAAAAGAAGCAAGGAGCTCAGAATGAAAACCTTTAAAAGTATTTTTAGCTGGATAATTCCAATTGTAATTGGACTAGCAATTGCATTGCTAATTCGACAATTTGTGTTCACAATGGCGCGGGTTGATGGTCCGTCAATGGAACCAAACCTCGTCAATAATGAGCGCATCATTGCTTGGCGACAGGCAAAAATCAAGCGAAACAGTGTAATTGTCTTTAATGCATCAGGAGTTGATCCGGATGCAGCAGCAAACACTAGTTTTACTAAACGAATCCTGGGAACTGCCGGGACAGATTATGTCAAGCGTGTTGTGGGGATGCCCGGGGATACCGTCGCTTTTCAAAATGGTAAGATTTTGATTAATGGTAAAGTGGTCGACCAGGGTTACATCAGTAAAACGGAACAGCGCAAGGGAACCGAATATGAAGCCCAGCCAGGAAATTGGGATTTGAAATCACTTTCAACCAACTGGTCAAAGGACAATGGTGCGATGAAGGTTCCACAAGGAAAGTATTTTGTTCTAGGAGATCATCGTTCGGTGTCAAATGATAGCCGGTACTGGGGCTTTGTTCCTCAGGACAAGGTCATTGGGGTCGTGAAAACCTTCCCATGGTCAACCACTAAGCAACAACGTGAAAATGTAAATGATCGAAGTTAATAAAAAAGCTGATTATAATTAATCAGCTTTTTTATTTTCTGAAATTGCTATTTTATTGAGAAACGGCTAGAATGACAACTAAAATTTAAAGGAGCAAACCTCATGACAGAGTTCAATCACCCCCTTACGCCAGATGTTATTCAGAGCTTGCAAGCTCAGCTTCATGCTCGTCCGGATTATCGGATGATTACTAATGCAGTGGCTAAAAACGGGATTAAACAGGCAGCCTACAATGCTCAGGTGCCGGCAAAGTTGAATCGAACATTTTCAATTGAGTTACCGACGGGCAAGGTTGCTAATCAAAAGAAAAGCGGACGGTGTTGGCTTTTTTCGATTTTAAATACGCTGCGCCACCAATTTGCAGCACAATATCACTTTAAAGATTTTGAGCTATCAGAAAGTTACTTGTTTTTTTGGGACAAATTGGAGCGTGCTAATATTTTTTATGATCGCATGATTGCACTTGCCAACCAACCAGTTCATGATCGAGAAGTTTCTTATTATCTGGATAATCCAGGGTCCGATGGGGGACAATGGGCGATGGCGGCGGCCCTAATTGAAAAATATGGAGTTGTTCCACGTGAAACATTTCCAGAGACTGCTAACACCGAAAATACGGCAGCGCTTGAACAATTACTGAACCGAACCCTCCGCAGTGATGCACTAAAGTTAAGAAATTTAATTCAACAGCAAGCAAGTGATGAACAACTTAACCAAGCTAAAACGGCGGCCCTTGCAACCGTTTACCGAATGGTTTCAGAAAGTTTGGGGGAACCACCGGCGCAATTTGACTTCGAGTACCGGGATGATCAGCACCAATATCAGCTCGATCAGGGACTTACGCCGATCCAGTTTTATCAAAAATATTTCTCGAATGATTTGGATCAATATGTGGTTTTAAGTAATGATCCTAGCAAACCGATGCAACAAAAATTTGCCCTACCTAGTCAGAACAACGTGGTCGGTGGGCGTGAAATTGAATTTATTAATTTACCAATGAGTAAGCTTAAGCAGGCAGCTATTAAACAATTGCAGGCAGGAATTAGTGTCTGGTTTGGTAATGATGTCTTACAGCAGTCAGATCGTCAGGCTGGTTTATTGGACCGTGATCTATACCAAGAAGCACAGTTGTTTGGACTTGAACCACAGCTCACAAAAGCGGAAAGATTTTCCATGCATGATGCAGAAGTTAGCCATGCGATGACTCTCACGGGGGTTGATTTGCAAAAGGGACAACCGGTTAAATGGAAAGTTGAAAATAGTTGGGGCGATCAAGTTGGAGTTAAAGGCTATTTTGTAATGGCAGATAATTGGATGGATGAATTTACCTATGAAGTAGTTGTTAAGCGTGACTACTTGGATGCAACTGACCAGTTGGTATTAGAACAACCAGCACAAACCCTGTTGCCATGGGATCCACTGGCCTAACGAAAAAACCCGACATTTTTGCTAGGGTTCTAGTATGATAAATAGTAGAGAGAGGAGCCAGTATATGAACATTTTTCTACTAATTTTCTTAGCAATCATTGTGATCAATACGATTGCAGCAGTAATAACAGTTTTTCGGCAGCCAAGAAACATTGCAGCCACGTGGGCTTGGCTACTAGTTTTGATTTTGATTCCCGTTGTTGGATTTATCATTTATTCCTTTTTTGGGCGGCGCTTACCCAAAAATCAATTAGTACGGTTATCTGATAGTAACCGTCGTCAGGTTGATCAAGTAATCAAAGAACAAAAGCAAGAGTTGGCTGGTCTCAAAGGACCAGGATTGACCACGAATCAGCAGATTATTAAGAAAGCTTCTGGCTTGATTGAAATGTTCATGAATTCAGATACAGCCCCGTTGTTGTCGAATAACGAGGTAGAGACGTATACAGATGGGGAACCATTCTTTAAACAATTTTTTGCTGATCTCGAGGCCGCTGAAAGTTCTATTAACATTGAATTTTATACGTTTTATGCTGATAAAATCGGTCATCAAACGCTGGATTTGCTGGTAAAGAAGGCCCAAGCGGGAGTTGATGTGCGGGTTATTTATGATGACTGGGGTTCTTTAGGGACCACGCAAAAGTTTTTTAAACCGCTGCTGCAAGCTGGTGGGCATGCTTTTCCGTTTCTTCACAACCGGTTTAATCTGCTCGATATGCGAGTAAACTTTCGCGATCACCACAAGGTAGTGGTCATTGATGGAAAGTACGGCTATATTGGTGGTTTTAATATTGGTGATCAGTATCTAGGTCGCAAACCAAAATTTGGAAATTGGCGGGACGGCATGATTAGAATCTATGGTAAGGGAGTTTATGGGTTACAATCTCGCTTTTTACTAGATTGGAACGGAACAGATCCCACGACGGCCATTGATCCTAATTTGCCAGTGCAAAGTGTCAAGTATTTCCCAGAAATAGAGACTCAGGGAGCTGCAATGATGCAAATTGTGTCTAGCGGTCCGGATCCACAGTTAGAACAGATTAAAACTGGTTACATCAAGATGATTTCTTTGGCAGAACATTCGATCAAGATTACTACGCCGTATTTAATTCCAGATTCTTCAGTTCTGGATGCCCTTAAAATTGCTGTTCAGTCAGGGGTTGACGTCCAAATTGTAACACCAAATATGCCAGATCATCCCTTTGTTTATCGGGCGACTCAGTACTATTCACGAAGACTAGTAGAGTTGGGGATTAAAGTTTACGCATATAACCAAGGGTTTATTCACGCTAAAACGGTAGTAGTTGATGGTGAAATTGTATCAGTCGGATCTGCTAACTTAGATTATCGAAGTTTTGAACTTAACTTTGAATGTAATGCCTTTATCTATGATAAAGAGTTGGCTGATCAGTTTGAAGCGATCTTTGCTGAGAGTGTTGCTGCCAGTACGCCCCAAACGACAGCAGTATTTGCTAGTCAATCGCATTGGTTGAACTTTAAACAACATTTTAGTCGGTTATTGTCACCCTTATTGTAAGGAGTTGAAACGATATGACGACGAAAGCAGTGACAAAACGAACTTTATTGCTTCTAGGGGTCGTTATAGCGACGTTGTTGCCTAGTAAACGATGTCGTTAGTACCGTGACAAGCTTCAGATGTTACAAAAAGCAACATAAAAGCTGGTTTTTTGCTACTAAGTTACGTAAAATTGAAAATAACTGCTTAATAAATTCCTAATAAAAGGAGGGACATGCGAATGTCAGCGATTATTAAATTTAAAGATGTCGATAAATATTATGGGGATTTTCATGCCCTGCATGATATTAATTTAGAAATTGATGCTGGAGAGACGGTTGTGTTAATCGGACCTTCTGGTTCAGGGAAATCAACCCTCTTGAGAACGATTAATGGTTTAGAAACGATTCAGAAAGGTTCATTAGTAGTTGATGGAGCCGATGTGTCTAGCAGTCAGACAAATTTAAACCAACTACGAACCGATGTTGGTATGGTGTTTCAACATTTTAATTTATATAATAACAAAACAATTCTAGAAAATATTATGTTAGCACCACGCTTAGTGCTTAAACGAAAGCCAGAAGAAAACGAAAAAATTGCACAGCAGCTCCTGAAACGGGTCGACTTATCTGATCAGGCACCCAAATATCCGGCCCAGTTATCTGGAGGCCAGCAACAACGAATTGCAATTGCGCGTTCATTAGCAATGGATCCCAAGGTTCTATTGTTCGATGAACCGACGTCAGCTCTTGATCCAGAAATGGTTGGTAGTGTGTTAAGCGTTATGCGGGACATTGCTAAAAATTCTGACATGACGATGCTGGTGGTGACCCATGAAATGGAGTTTGCGCAGGCCGTTGCTGACCGAGTAATTTTTATGGCCGATGGTCGGATCATGGAAGACGAACATACGGATACTTTCTTTGCACATCCTAAGAGCGAACGAGCTCGTAAGTTCTTATCACAAGTTGAGCATCATTAGAAATCGAGGTGACCTAGCATGAGTAAATTTAAACTAAAACGCATCGGGCTAGTGGCATCTGTGATCCTAGTCTTGGTCATCATTGGTGGCATCTTTTTTGGAATTAATGCGCAAAAGCAGCAACTCAAGGGAACTGATAAGCTGCAAACCGTCAAAGAAACACACACAATGCGGTGGGGGGTTAAGTGTGATACCCGACTATTTGGCTTGATTGATCCTAAAACTGGTGAAAGTCAGGGCTTTGATGTGGATATTGCCCGAGCAGTAACTGCGCAAATTGCAAAAGATCAAGGAACCACAATTAAACCAGAGTTCACACCAGTAACCACGAATTCTAAAATTCAATTACTAAAAAATAACCAAGTTGATGCAGTAGCTGCATCGATGACAATTACGCCGGAACGGGCCAAGGTGGTTGATTTTACTAAGTCATATTTTCCCGCGGGACAATCTATTTTAGTGAAAAAAGGGTCACCAGTTACGAGCATTCGTGATTTAAATAATCCTAAATATACGGTAATTGGAATCATGGGAACAACGGCGCTGGATACAATGAAGAAATTCGCGCCAAATGCTAAGGTGATTGCCATGCCGGATAACTCGCAGGCTTTAAGCGCCCTAGAATCTGGACAAGGGGATGCCATTACGACCGATAATGCCATTTTGTATGGGCTCGCCCAACAGAGTCATGATACCCAAGTTGTGGGCAAACCTTTTACTAACCAGCCATATGGGTTAGCAGTCAATAAAGGACAGGCGTCATTACGCAAGGCGGTAGATCGAGCGTTACAAGAAACGATTGACAACGGCACTTATAACCGGTTGATCCAGAAATGGTTCTCAAACATTCCGGGATTGGATTGGAGGGAGCTCACAAAATGATCGATATTTTTACACAAAATTGGCAAACCATTTTAAATGGTTTCTGGGTGACGATCCTTTCCTCTGTGATTGGCTTGGTCGGCTCGCTCTTATTAGGGACAATTTTTGCACTTTTAGAACTGGCACCGAGCCGTAGTCTGCGAATCATTGGGACCGCTTTTGTCGAATTCTTTCGGAATATTCCGTTGCTAGTGATCACTATGTTTTTCTACGTCGTAGTTTCATCGAGTTTTAAAATCGGTGGTTTTTGGTCTGGAACCATTGGGTTAATTCTCTATACATCAGCTTTTATTGCTGAGTGTTTGCGCGGAGGAATTGCTTCGGTTGATGCTGGTCAAATGGAGGGTGCCCGGTCAAATGGTTTGACCTATACCCAAGCAATGACCCACATTGTTTTACCCCAAGGTTTCCGGCTGGCAATTCCCTCACTTGGGAATCAGTTTATTAACTTAGTTAAAAATTCTTCGATTTTATCATTTGTGGCGGGATTTGATTTGATGTACCAAGCAAATGTTATTTCGGGGGCCAACTTGGATCCATTTAATACGTACATTATTGTAGGAATTTTGTATCTATTGATTACGGCCTCCGTTTCCTGGGTGGTCAAACGACTTGAAAATCGGATTGGAAAGGAGGTTATTCGATGAGTGGAGCATTTAGTACCAGTAACGTCCAGTATCTACTTAAGGGTCTAGGCGTGACCGTGGGAGTTTCCATAATCTCAATTATTATTAGCTTTATTGCCGGCTCTGTTTTGGGAATTATTTTATATGAAAAAGTTCCGTACTTTACCAAAACAGTTCGCCTAATCGTAAACACAATTCGAAATCTTCCCCTCCTGTTAATTATCTTTTTCACCTACTTTGCGCTACCAAAATTGGGAGTTGAACTGAATGCTTTTTCGGCAACGGTCTTTGCGATGTCTGTTTTTGAAGCGACAATGGTTGCAGAAATCATCCGCGGAGGCTTACTTTCGGTGGGAATTGGACAGACTGAGGGAGCCCTTTCAACCGGGATGAACAAGGTGCAGACGCTTTGGTACATTATTCTTCCCCAAGCGTTGAAGCGCTCGATTCCACCGTTGATTTCCCAATTCATTTCGCTAGTAAAGGATACATCGTTGGCGACAGCAATCGTTTTACCTGAATTAATGTTTCGTTCTCAGGTAATTTATGGGCAGAACCCTAAATATATGGTTCCGATGTTTATTACGATTGCAGCACTCTATTTTGTAGTTAATTATAGTTTATCGCTGTTGGCTAAATGGTTTGACAAGCGGTTAGTTTAGCCATGTAGTTAGTAAGCAGTTTTGCGAATGGGCAGGACTGTTTTTTTATTTGAAAAAGGAGTAATTTATGAGACTCTGGCATGAGGCTTTAATCCCAACCCTGCCACGACAGCAACTGTTAGGGCAACATCGAGAATGCGCTGCTCTGCGCGGCAATGGGTGGGGACGTAAACATGCAACGGTTAATTACGTTTTTAATTATTCGCCTTATAAGCTCTACCAATTTCACGTTAAAGTGCTAGATGAAATGAAACGGCGCGGATACCATCCAGATGAGCACTGGTATGATGCCTGTTATCGCGGTAAAAGTTGCCCGCCCTATGAAACCATCAGTCCGATTCCTCCAACGGAGCCGTTGTACCCCGAGCATAATCCCGCCTATCTCCAATTTTGCATTGATAAGTTAACCAATTGGCAACAACAGCAAAAATAATCGAATGCTTACCGCCGGGATAGAGAGCTAGTTGCTGAAAAGTATAGCCAACTCCCGTAAAATAAATTTAGTGATGTTGTCCGACTTTTTAGAAAATAAGATAGATTGGGGTTTTTATGTATTTATTGCTGTCGGTGCTACCAATTCTGTTACCAGTATTCTTTTTGGGGGTTTTAAATTGGCCTGCTCCCAAGGGGATGGGGATTAGTGCTGTCATGATTATGATAGTCGGATTTTTCTTTTGGAAAATGCCGATTTTGGCCGTAACTGCTTCCTTATTGCAAGGAATTCACAAGAGTTTGCCGATTGTTTGGATTTTATTTGGAGCACTCCTGTTGCTACGAGCCTTGGAATTCACTAATTCCATTCAACGAATTAACCTTGGGTTTACACGATTAACTACGGATATGCGACTGCAAGCAGTGATTGTGACCTTTCTCTTTGGATCCTTAATTGAAGGGGTTTCCGGGTTTGGAACCCCGGCAATGGTAACCGCGCCACTGCTAATTGCACTGGGTTTTAAACCGTTGTCTGCGGTAGTGTTGGCCTTAGCTGCTGATTCGACTGCTTCTTCTTTTGGCGCAGTAGGGACTCCGTTGACAGTTGGTCTTAGTAATACGCTCTCCGCTGGGGGTCTGGAGAACGTTAGCACCAAAATTACGACCGTTGAATTAATTAGTGGAACGTTTTTGCCATTAATTTTAATCTTTTTACTAGTCGTATTACTCCCAAATCAGCAGCAAAAAAATAAGCTTGGCAGCGTCTTAGAATTAGCACCGTGGGCTTTGCTAATTGGTTTTTGCTATAACGGGATTGGTTGGATAACCCAACATTTTTTGGGACACGAAATGGTGGCCATTATTAGTTCGATTGGGGCGTTAGGCTTAGCAGTTCTGACGATTCGGTTGCATTTCCTTCTACCCGCCAAGCTTGAAAAACACCCTTGGCAGCAGACGCCTCAGTCTCGTGAGTTGAATTCGGCTGAGTCAGTGACTATGCCGCTATGGCTAGCGTGGTTTCCCTACGTATTAACGGTGATTTTGTTGGTTTTACCTAAATTTGTACCAGCAATCCATCATTTCTTAACTAACCAGGTCAACCTGTCCTGGATGAAAATCTTGGGCTTTAAGACGATTAACTCCGAGTGGTTATTATTGGCTTCGCCAGGGACGGTGCTGGTGTTAGTGGCGATTGTAACGTTATTAATTCATCGGGTATCTTGGGCGGACTTTGGCACGGAGACCAAACAAGTAGTTGTTTCGATGAAGTATACTGTTTTGGCGTTGGTAGTAACGCTGGTAATGGTTCAAGTGTTCACTAATTCAGGGATTAATACCAGTTCTTTAGCTAGCATGCCAGAATTTTTGGCAGAAAAATTAGCGCACGCCTTTAGTGGAATTTGGCTCGGAATTGCACCACTGTTAGGTGGATTGGGATCATTTGTAACTGGCAGTACGACTGTTTCAACCTTGACATTTGCACCGGTACAGGCAAGTGTGGCTAAGGATGCTGGTCTGGATGTTGACCTTGTGTTGGCGCTACAAGTGATTGGGGCTTCGATCGGAAACATGATTTGCATTCATAATATTGTAGCGGTAAGTGGGGTAGTCGGTCTAACTGGCAAAGAGGGACAGGTACTGCGTGAAAACGCCCTACCGGTATTGTTTTACTTTGGATTACTGCTAGTTGCTATTATGATTGTTAGTTAAGCTCGCTTAACGTAGTTGGATAGACTGAAATTTCTAATTTATCCAGTTTTTAATTTAAGACGGTAGTCAAGAAAGGACTGGGGTTAACACAGTTGCTTGCTAAGGGTATGTTTAAAAAATAAAGCTGTCCTTATTACGGGCAGCTTTATTTTTGATTATTTTTTTTAACTAGTTTACTGAATTTTTTTAAATTTGCTGGAGCATCCGTTTTTTCAAGCCGAAGTTGCACAATAGTTAGCGGTTGGTTTGCCGGTTGTAGTTTTTTCAAGACACTAATTAGCTCAGCGTTAGTTTTGACGTCAAAGAATTGAGCCGTCTTTGCAGTGGCACCAAAAGCGGGCAGGAGCGTTTGGTAATTAAGCTGGGGAACATCATTATATGAAGCAGTTAACCCCTGAATAACTCGTTCGATGGTATAACCTTGGTTATCTAAAATAAAAATTAACGGTTTTAATTGGTTTTTAATAGCAAAAGCGAGTTCTTGCAGTGACAATAAGATTGATCCCTCACCAATTGATAGGATGACTCGGTGCTGGCGATTTGCTAAGCTAGCACCGAGCGCGGCTGGAAAGGTATAGCCAATCGCAGCCCATAAAGATTGACAAATATAGCAATTATCTCCAGGCAACCGATTATTTTCTAATGCGAAAAGGGAGGTTCCGTGTTCTACCACTAGAGTATCACCGGTTTGTACGAAGGTTTCCAGGGCCTGACGATAAAAATCTTCTGTCAGAGGCTGTTGCTGTCCACTTGGCAGGGGAGTCAACTGAAATGGATTTGTGGGACCGGCTTGATGACAGACGTTAGGGCTCTGGCAAAGCGCCTTAATTGTCGCAGTAAAATTCTCTGGATTTGCTGGGAAACGCTGTTCACCTAAAAAGTTAATTTCTTGCGGAGTCAGTAAAATGGTGTTGTAGTTAGCAAAGGTTTGCGTAAAACCACCCGTGCTAACATCTGATAAGATTGGTCCGAGTGCTAAATAAAGATCGGCTTGTTGCATGAATTGCTGAACCACCGGATTAGAGATATTGCCGGTATAGGTACCTATGAATTGAGGGATATTTTCGTCAATAACCCCCTTACTTTCATTTAGATCGACAAAAGGTAACTGGTGCTTAGTAATAAATTTTTGGACAACGTTTTTAAGGTGAAAACGTTCGACCGCAGATCCAATGATAAGCACGGGATGTTGTGCCGTGTTTAATTGTTGGCAAATGTCGTTTAATAGCGTTAGTGGTGGTGTCTCTGGTTTTGTTGACCCAGCAATTAGTGTTGGAATGCGGGTCTTGAAAACTGGGTTGACCTGTAAATTAGCTAGGTTTACTGGTAATTGAAGATAGCCGGGTTGCTTGGTTTGTAACATGGCTTGGATGACACGATTGATTTCCGTAATGGCGTTATTGACCGTTATTTGACCGGTAATTATACCGAGGTTTTGATGGATTTGCTTAGAAAAACTAAAATCCTGATGAGGTAGCGAGTGGTGAACGAGTTGTCGGGTTTGTTGGGTTGTAGTAGCGGGAGTTCCCACAATCTCTAAAACAGGAACACGCTCAGCCTGACTACCGGTTAAACCGTTAAGGGCACTCAGTTCACCAACACCAAAGGTTGTTACTAGGGCACTAAAACCATTTTTACGAGCATAACCGTCTGCTAAATAGGCAGCATTTAATTCATTCAGATTACCCCGCCAGGTTAAATCGGTTCGCTGCTCAAGGTGATCTAAGAAATTTAAATTGTAGTCACCAGGAACCCCGACCACGTCGGTGACACGCAAATATTTTAGGATATCGAGCAAATAGTCTGAAATTGTATACATATAGGTAAGCCTCACTTGATAGGAAAAATAACTTCAAATCAAGTTTATCACTTTTAAAGATTATTGATTGAGAATCCATAGAAATATCACGAAAATGATGGCAAGACCATACATCATGAGACCAACTTCTTTACCACGTTTGGCAGCAATCATGGTAATTGGATAAGCAATGAATCCCAAAGCAATTCCATCTGAAATACTGTAAGTAAGGGGCATCCCAATGGCAATTAGAAAAGCGGGAGCGGCTACCTCGAATTTGTTCCAATTGACTTGTGCTAGGGATTTCGCCATTAAAACGCCGACAATGATAAGGGCTGGGGCTGTAATTTGACTAGTGATAACCGAAAGAAGTGGCGAAAAGAAAGTTGCTAGAACAAACATTATTCCGGTGACAACTGCGGTGAATCCGGAGCGTCCACCGACAGCAATTCCTGCCGATGATTCTACGTAAACACTCATGGGAGAGGTTCCGAGGAGAGAACCTACTAGCATGGTAGTAGAATCGGCAGCGAGCGCCCGTCCGACTCGTGGCATCTGGTTATTTTTCATGTAGCCGGCCTGTTCTGCTAGACCGATTAACGTCCCTGCTGTATCGAAGAAGGTCACTAAGAGAAAGGTTAGAACAACTACAAATAATTGCGGGGTATTAATCTTATCGAGATTAGAAAGGCTGACGAGAAAAGTTGACTTAATGCTGGGAACTCCTGCAACCAGTGCACTAGGAAGTTTGATCAAGCCGGTTCCCATGCCAATGATGGAAGACAGTACCATTCCGATAAAAATTGCGCCAGGAATGCGGGCGCTCATCAAAAAGAGGGTAATTAATAGCCCGGCAATTGTCAGAAGGGTTGTGGGAGTGGTGAGTGATCCCAGACTGACAAGGGTATCTTTATTAGCAACAACGAGTCCCCCGTTGTTAAATCCAAGAAAGGCGATAAATAGTCCGATTCCGCCACCGATGGCTGCTTTAAGATCGGTTGGGATGGCATTAATAATCAACTCTCTTAATTTGACGGCTGTTAGTAAGACAAAAAGAACGGCAGCAATTAAAACTCCGCTCATGGCTGTTTGCCAAGGAATTTTCATTCCAATACAGACAGAGTAAGCAAAGAAAGCATTGATTCCCAATCCGGCGGAAAGGGCAAACGGATAGTTCGCTAAGACGCCCATCAAGATACAACCAAAAGCAGTTGCCATGGCGGTCGCCGTGAAGACGGCTCCTTTGTCCATTCCCGTTGCTCCGAGAACGTTCGGATTTACAAACAGAATGTAAACCATAGAAATAAATGTAGTAATCCCGGCAAGGGTTTCGGTCTTGAAATTAGTCCTGAGTTCTTTAAAATGAAAAAAAGTTGCTATTCTGGTTCCCATACCTAACTCCTTTAAATAAAGTTCGTTAATTAACGAAATAAGTTCTAATTAATCATACAACGAGCGCGATATTTTTTCAAACACGAACTTTATTTATTTTTAAAAATTCAGAGATTGTTCAGCTAACCTTAAAATGATTTAAAATAGAGCTAGTTTAAAAAGTGGTTTGCTAGTTGAAAGAGAGAGGGCGCTCATGACACAAATGAAACAAATTTTACTGGTTGGCACTGGTCCGCTAGCAACTGGGATTAAGATGCGTTTTCAGGATGATTCCCACTGGTCCCTAACTCAGATAGCTGGAACGAGCGAGCAACTGGCGCAGATAAATCAACTGCAAACACAAGTACCACTAATAATTATTTTTGCATTATCTGGGCATGGGACTGACTTTGTGATCCCCGAAGTGTTAGACCATCCATTGGTACGGAAGGGATCAATCAATCGGATTATTATGATTGCTACGGCGGGAATTGATCAAGAAGTACAAGGGAGTTTGAAATATAACGAGATCAATGATGTTCCCGAGTACCTGCGTGAACAGCGATATGCGGTAAAGGTGATTGATGAAACTGAAGTTCCCTATACGATTTTTCGTCCTGGAGATTTAGTTGCGGGTGGAACTCGTCCAATTAATTTGTTTGCCGAAGGAACCCAGATGCCAGCTGGAGAAGTTTCATATGAAACAATGGCTAGTTTAGTGATGCAAGCAGTTGTAACGGATCGCTTTCTTAATCAGTCGGTGGGCGTTGTTGCAAGCAGTAAGGAGAATTAATGACTTTAAAATTTATTTTGGGACCAGGGAGTGCTGACCATGCCGGTGCCGTTATCGACGATCTACAGCACCAAATGGCAAAAAAAAGGACAGACACCTTTTTTTATGTGGTACCTAATAACGTTAAATTTGAATCAGAATTGCAAACGCTGCGGAGTTTAAATCAAAAACAGCAGCCAGTTTATGCGCAAAATCAATTGCAAATTTTCTCATTTTCGCGACTAGTGTGGTATTTTCTGAATACTAAAGCTGCTTATCAGTTGCCGAAATTATCACCAATGGCAATTAATATGATAATTTATCAAATTATTGAAGATCGGCGGGCTGATTTGACGGTCTACCGTGGTGAGGGGAAACAAGCCGGCTTCATTCAACAGGTTGCCGATCAGCTAATGGAACTACAACAAGGGGGCATTAGTGCCGATAACTTAGCGCAACTAAGTGATTTGGGAGCTGACCAAGTCAATCCCGAATTGCATGATAAACTCCATGATCTACAAATTATTTATCAAGAGTTCGTGCAACGAACCGATGGGCAATACTTGTACCAAGCAGAACTACTGGAACTACTTAACGAGTATTTATTAGGTCTGGATGATGCCCAAATTAGTACGATGCATTTTTATTTTAGTCAGTTTAAAAATTTTTCCGCCCGCGAGTTACAAATTATTCAGACACTGATTACAAGGGCACAAGTCACCATCGATTTAAATCTCACTCAAGCAGCCATAGCAGCAAATGAGGAAAGCTTGTTTGCGCAACCGACACAGCTATATCATTATTTAACTGATTATGCAGAGCAACATGCAAAAAAGCTTGCTGATCGTTGGGCAACGTCGCGGTCGCAAGCACTCGGCTTACAACAGTTAGAAGAATATTGGATTGCTAGTAATGAAATGGAGACGCCGCTCCCGCCTAGTCCCCACCAAAACGATGCGCTGCAGGTCAGCGTTACTAAAACGGCTTTTGCAGAATTAATGCAATTGGCAACCGAGATTCGGCGATTGGTAGCAACTGGAAACTATCGGTATCGCGATATTTTGGTAACGGCGCGACAGCTGGACCAGTATCAGTCAATTTTACAGCCGGTTTTTTCAATGTTACAAATCCCATATTTCACCGATAATCAACAACAGATGGATCAGCACCCGTTAGTGGGGATGTTAGCTAGTTTATTAGCAATTGACCGCCCTAATCGAGCCCAAAATTATCGCTATGACGATGTGATGGCGCTCTTAAAATCCGAATTATTACTTCCTCAAGATGACGAGGGACACCCTTTAGAACTAAACCGATATCGGCGGGCAGTGGCATTGTGTGAAAATCTAGTGTTGAAAAACGGATACCAAGGAAAACGGTGGACGCAAGCGCAAGATTGGATGTATGCACAAGCCTATAATGCTGAAACTGGGGTCGTGGTTGATAAAAACCAACAATTATCAAAAGAAATCAATCTGATTCGCCACTTTATTAAAAACAATTTGCCCCCGTTTTATCGCCAGTTAAAGCAAGCTCCCGACGGGAAAACGGCTGCGACGGTCTTGTATCGCTTTTTGGTTAACCATGGCGTGCCAGCTCGTTTACAAGAATGGCAGACGAACGCGACTGAAGCAGGACAGTTACAGGCCGCTCGCCAGTCGGAACAGGTCTGGGATCAATTTTGTCAGATTTTAGATGACTATGTAGCCGTGCTAGGCCAGCATGAGTTTGTTGTTGACGATTTTTGGTCATTGTTGCAAGCCGGGTTTGTAGGAGCTAGCTACTCTCAGATTCCTTCGACTTTAGATCAAGTTACGATTTCTGAGGCGGGTCGAGTGCATCTTCCAGATAAAAAAATCACTTTCATCTTAGGTGCCGATGACACTAATTTTCCAGCGAAAATTGATAATCAGCAGTTACTAACTGATGGAGATCGTGACCAATTAGAAGCAGGGTTGTATCCTGATCAGTATCTGCAAGCAACTAGCACGCAACAAATGTTAAATGAGCCGTATGATGATTACCTGTTAATGATGACACCGAGTGATCGATTATATTTTTCCTATAATCTCGGGGGTGATGTGGCTGAGCAACAAAAGCAACTGTCTCCATATGTCGCTCGCATTCAAAATTATTTTGATTTACCTCTCAGAACGGTTAACGATACTCCCACTGGGCAAGAAACTAATCTGACTCCGTACCTAGGAACGGCGCGATCGGCGCTACATTATTTGTTGCCAGCTTCTCTGGCTAGTAAAAAGGCTGGTTTGCCACTAAGTAGTGACTGGCAACAGGTGCAGACAGTATTACTTAATGCACCTGATCAAGGACTACAACAGTTAACGAAGCGGTTACTTGCCAGCTTGCAGTATAAGAATGAACCGGAAAATTTACGTCCAGAGATTGTAACGGCCTTGTATGGCACGAATCTGACGACTTCAATTTCTAAATTAGAAGATTTTTATCAAAATCCATACGAATATTTCTTAAAGTACGGATTGCAGCTCCGTGAACGATCGGAGTTTGAAATTAGTCCGACCGATACGGGACAGTTTTTCCACGAAGCACTGGATCAGTTTAGTAAAGCAGTTAGAGAACAACGGTTGGATCTGGCGGCTTTGAGCGATGCAGATCTTAGCGAACTGGTGTTAGAAATTACTACTAAGATGATTGAACAAGACGTTAATTATCAATATGAAATTTTGAAAAGTTCTCAACGAATGAAATACTTGCAATCACAGTTAATCCAGACTGTCCAAGAGATGGTACAAACCATGCGAACTCAGGCAAGTTATACTCCAGCCCGTCCGGCAGTTAGTGAAGTTGCCTTTGGTCCGGGTCAGCCCTATGCAGGTTTGCATTATGATTTAGATAAGCAACATCAGTTAAATGTGCAAGGGCGCATTGATCGGATTGATCGGATAAAGGTTGCTGATCATGATTATCTAGGAGTGGTTGATTATAAATCGGGAAATAAAAAATTAGAACTCAATGCGGTTTATGATGGAATAGAATTACAATTACTAACATATTTAAAAGCACTTTGGCAAAATCGAGCACAGTTAGGAGCACCGGATGCGAAAATATCAGGCGCGTTGTATATGCACATCTTTGCACCAGTTTTAAAACCGAATGAGGTTAAAAATTGGGATGATCAGCAACAAATTACAGCGGCGGTGTTAAAAAAACATCGGTTTGAAAGTGGAATTTTAATTAATGATCCCGAATTTATTAAGTCGCTGGCTGATCCGGTTCATCTAAGCACGATCTATCCCATTTCGTTAAAAAACGACGGACAGCTGCGCCAGAATAGTCAAGCCGTGACTCCCGAACAGCTACAAGCATTGTTAAACCATACCGAAAAATTAATGCAACAAGCTGCAACACGTATTTTTGCGGGAGAAACTACCTTGGCACCCGTGCAGTATAACCAAACCTCAACGTTACAATATTCACCTTATAAACCAATTATGCAATTTGACCCAATGCTGCCAGAAAATCAGTATCGAGAGATCATCAACCAAGATAAAAACACGATTTTACAGCAAATCATGAGGGAGGCACAGCAACATGAGTAAACCCGAGTGGACGCCTGGACAACGGCGTGCGATTCAGGAAGACTTTCCTGGGAATACGCTCGTTTCGGCTTCGGCTGGATCAGGAAAAACGAGTGTCCTTACCCAGCGAGTTTTAAGAAAGATTAAGGCAGGGGTGAATGTTGATCAGTTGCTGATTGTGACCTTTACTAATGCTGCCGCTAAAGAAATGCGCGATCGTATTAAGACGCTGATCATTGATGAACTAAATGTGGCGCAGGATCCACAACTCAAGCAGCGACTGGTTAGTCAGTTGCGCTTGCTACCAACAGCCCACATTGAAACCCTGGATGCTTTTTGTCAGTGGTTGGTTAAAAAATACTATTATATCATCAACTTGGATCCTGATTTTCGGATTTTAACGGATCAAAGTGAATTAGGATTATTACGGGACCGGGTTTGGGAAACGGTTCGCGAACAGCTCTATGGTAATGATGATGGGAGCTTTGCCGCATTAACTAGAAACTTTTCCAGTGATCGCAGTGATGATGGTTTAACCACGGTCCTATTTCAGTTGTATGATTTTGCTAATGTCACTCCTGATTTCCAGCATTGGCTTGCCTGTCTGCCAGAATTTTATGCGACGTCTGGCGCTTTGACGAATAGTGCCTTGTATCAAAAACTGTTACTGCCAGCCATGCAAAATCAGTTTCGACAGATGGATCAGGACTGGCAACAATTGATTCAGCAAGCAGAGCAGGCAGGGTTAGATAAACACTTGGATCTTTTTGAAGCTGAACGAAAAAAATTAGCTAATTTGGCGAACCAGCTGACCACAAAAAGTTGGGATGAGCTTCGCGAGCAATTTTCCAATTTTAAATTTGATAACGTTCCCAGGATTTCAAAAAAAGAGCTTGATGATGAGCAACTGGTAGCTAAGCAGCAGCTGACTGAACGACGAACAATGGCTAAAAAAGTGCTCCAAAAGCTCCAAGATGATTATTTTTTTGCCAGTGAAAGCGAGAACCAACAGGTCATGGAACGCTCTGAACAACTCGTGCGTAAATTAGTAAAGGTAGTACAACAATTTGCAACTGCCTATGCGGAGACCAAACGGAAGCGACGAACTTATGAATTTATTGACATTGAACATTTTGCGCTACAAATTTTAACTAGTGATGAGCCAGCCGGGCAACAACTTCAGGACTATTTCCGTAAATATCTGAATGAAATCATGGTCGATGAGTATCAGGATAATAACCGACTGCAGGATGCCATTTTAGCTGCTTTAAAACGGTCTGACCCTGAAAATTTGTTTATGGTGGGGGATGTCAAACAGTCAATCTATCGGTTCCGGTTAGCTGATCCTAGTTTATTTGGGGAAAAATACCAGACCTACCCCGATCAACCAAACAATACGCTTATTACGTTGCCTGATAATTTTCGTTCGGTGCAAAATATCGATGATTTTACGAACTTACTGTTTTCCCAAATCATGAATCAGCAACTGGGAGAAATTGATTATACTGGTGATAATTACTTGAAATTTGGGGCGCATGATTATCCAGATCAGCTCGATACGAAGACAGAAGTGCTTCTTTATAAAGCGGATGAACCAGTTCCTGATGAAGTGACAATGCAAGTTCCTAATGAACAACAGCAGGTTGAAATGATTGCGGAACGCATTGAGCAACTGATTCATGATCAGTATCAGGTTTATGATCGTAAACAGCAGCAAATGCGCCCGATTGAATATGGAGATATTGCATTGTTAGCAGCAACTAAGCACAACAATTTTTCAATCGCAAGCATTTTTGCTGAACACCAGATTCCAGTTATGATCGATGGCTCGGAGAGTTATTTTAAGACGACGGAAATTCAAATCGTAATGTCATTGCTGCAACTGATCGATAATCCATATCAGGATATTCCATTAGCTGCCGTGCTCCGTTCGCCAATGGTCGGTATGAATGAAAATGAACTGGCCTTTTTACGAATCACTAAAAAAATGGGGAATTATTTCCAAGCCGTGCTTGATTTCCCCAATTTGTATCAGCACGACCAACCAACTCCCTTCGGAGATGCGGTTCTTGCAAAGGTTCAACACTTTTTACAAGTATTGCAGCACCTGCGAGATTTTGCGACTCAGCATCGTTTAGCTGAACTGATTTGGAAAATTTATGAACAAACAGGTTTTTTGGATTATGTAGGGGGCATGACAGCTGGGAAAAAACGACAAGCCAATCTGCACGCACTCTATCAGCGAGCGGAGGAGTATGAAAAAAATGGCTTTCGTGGACTGTTTGCTTTTGTGCAGTTTGTAAAGCGCCTCCAAAAACAGAATCAAGACTTGGGGGAAGCTCCAGTTGAAGCAGAGGCAAATGCCGTCACAGTTAAAACAATTCATGGAAGTAAGGGATTAGAGTATCCTGTGGTGATTCTAATGGATGCCAACCATGGTTTTAATGAAACTGATTTGCGGGCAGCGAGCGTATTAGATGCTGACTATGGAATTGGTATTAGGTGTTATTTACCGAATCAAAAAGCCCGATTTCCTTCATTGCAATATTTGGCCATTGTGCAAAGAGGTCGGCAACGCATGCTGTCAGAGGAAATGCGGAAGTTATATGTCGCAGTCACGCGCGCCAAGCAAAAACTAATTATTACGGGAATTGTGAAGGGGAGTCCCCAGGCGGATGCCGAGACTACAGTGCTAAGTAAATGGGAGCAGGCCCTTCAAAGTGAAGAACGAGTGCTTGATGTAGCATTACGAGCAAAAGCGAAGAGCTTTTTAGACTGGATTGGACCAGCGCTGGTGCGCACGAAGACGTATCAGCAGCAAGCGCAGGCAGGGGAAATTGCGCAGCAGTCGCTGGTTGATAGTTCCGCTGCTTTTCAAATCAAATTTCTGGCTGCGTCTGATTTGCAACGTTCAAATGGTCGGCAAGTTAGTCAGGTTAAAAGTACAAGTGCTACCCCCCAACTAAGTCAGTCCGTAGTGCAACAATATTTGAATTTTCAATACCCCTATAAGGATGCCACGAAGACGACGGCTTATCAATCAGTGTCAGAGATTAAGCGCCAGTTCGATGATCCTGATAACATTCAACTCGGGAGTATTAATGAACGAGAACACCAGCTTTTAAAAAACACACGCTACAACAATCAGAACTTTGCCGAACCACGGTTTATGCAGCAAGTGGGGATTCCTAGTCCACAAGAAGTTGGAACGGCTACGCATTTAGTTTTACAGAAGGTAGATGTAACAAAACCGGTTACAGTTGTTCAAGTGCAGCTTTTAATTCAACAACTAGTTTCAGAAAAGCTGTTAGCCCAAGAACTTGCTGCCAATATTAAGGTTGATGCGATTGTAGCTTTTTACCAGACGACAATTGGACAACGCATTTTGCAGCATCCCGAGCAACTACAGCGAGAAGTTCCTTTTTCACTAGTAATCAATGCGGATCGCCTATTTACAGAATTTCATCACGATGCGAAACAACAATTGTTGGTGCATGGTATTATTGATGGTTATTTAGCAGACCCAAAGCGAGGCGTTTGCCTATTCGATTATAAAACTAGCTTTGTAAATCCTAACCATCCTGAAACTGATATTCAAAAAATTAAAAATCAGTATGCTGGCCAGGTTAATATTTATGCTTTGGCGTTAGCTGACATGCTAAAACAACCAGTCACCAGTAAATATCTTTATCTGCTGTCGATTAATAAGTTAATTGAGATCAATTGACGAGTACAGAGAAATAAGCTTGACAACCTAAAATTTAGCTAAAATTGTAGTCATCTCGTTGACAGCAGTTTGGGCATCAACAGGAATTAAGTCGGTGATCATTTGGGCATAAACATCAACAGCTCCTGAGATGATAAAGGGGATTTCAACCTGTGAATACGAATTCGTAACTTGAATTTTTTCGTGGCTCATAACTGTTTTGATTAATAATTTTTTGATTTTGCTAAGTAAAAGTTGATTTCGTTCATTTTTTAAAAAAGTATGGATAACTTCATCTTGTGACAAGTAATCATACAGTTGTTGATTTAATAAAGCATAATTGACTTTGGATTGGTCTTGATAACTTGTTTGGAGAATTTGGCTAAGATCGCGAAGAATTTCATCACAGATAGAATCATAAAGGTTATCAATGTCTTGATAATGCAAATAAAAGGTGGCCCTAGTGATGCCAGCCGTTCGTACCACCTCTGTAACACTAATTTTTGGCAGGCTGGTCGTTTTCATTAAATTGATAAGGGCCGTTTTAATGGCCTTTCTAGTTCTAATACTCCGTTGATCCATTGGCAAACCTCATTTTCTCAAATTAACACATTTAGCTAACTTAAATATAGCATTATTTATTTATCAGAACCAACTATCACCGTGGTCAGTTTGACAATTTTAGTCTGTAATCAGGAGGATTTGAGATGATTTCATATCAAATAGTGGGGCAAGGAGTCCCAATTGTTTTTATCCATGGATTAGCCCTTGATCGGACCTCCATGCGGGATTTTTTTGAACCTTTGTTAAAGGGGTCTGGTTGGAAACGTTACTACGTAGATTTACCCGGGATGGGGAATTCACCAGGCACCCCGCAGGCTGATGTGCAAACCGTTTTGGCTGCCTTAGTTACCTTTATCAAAGCGCAGCTGGATAATGAAAAATTCGTGGTGTGCGGTCGTTCTTTTGGTGGATATCTTGCGAGCTTTTTAACAAAAACGTTTGGTAGTCAAATCAGAGGAATTTTTCTAACCTGCCCGGTGGTAAAGGCGCATAAGGAAGAGCGAGTACTTGCCCAACATGTGACGAAACCGTTTGGTACTGTTAATTACATTAGCCATAAGGAATTTAAAACCGATTTTTTAGCAATGAACGTTAAGATTGGCCCTCATCAGTGGGATTTATATCAACAACTAATTATTCCAGGACTCCAACGCCGCGATGCTGGTTTTATTGAAACACTTCAACGAAACTATCAGCTGGAGTTTGAAAGTGATCTGCCCCGGTTTATCAGTCCGCAGACTCAGTTGATGATATTGGCTGGTCGTCACGATCAGATAGTTGGTTTTCAACAACAGCTGGAGTTGGGTGAGCGGGTGAAAAATAGTACGGTGGTTCTATTGCAAAACGCAGGACACAATCTTTTTATTGATGAAGAAATGAAGACAGCTGGTTATTTCAAAGGATTTTTACAACAGTTGGTAGTCAAATAAAGTACTAAAAAGACCAGGAGACAGAAGTAAAACTGTCCGACTGGTCTAGTTGGCATTATTCTAAGTTAGCATGTTGAGAACGTAATTCCTGTTCAGTAATTCCCTGGTCGTTCATTAAGGCAAGTACAAGAGCGTCTCCAAAAATCCAAACAGACTGTTCAAACAGACTACCCAATGGCTGTTGAGATGAGGTGGCAGTTCGACCAGTCTGTTTGCTTTTGCCGGGAAGGAGCGTAACCTGCTTAGCAATGGTAGCAATTGGATTTGATTTGTTAGTGGAAAAGAGCCAAATCACAGCGCCAGCCTGCTGAGCAGTTTGGGCAAGCTCAACGATCGCCGGAGTGGTTCCAGAAGCAGATGCGAGTACTAATAAGTCGCCTTCTTGAATTGCTGGCGTCGTCGTTTCACCGACAACAAAGACGGTCTTGCCTAACTGCATCAAGCGCATTGCAAGCGCCTTGATTGCCAGCCCAGATCGTCCGCCCCCGGAAACAAAAATGCGGGGCGCTTGCTCGATTATTTCGCAGTCCCGGTTCGTTAAGTTAATCGGTTGTTTGGCTAGCTCGGCAATAATGGTTTGCCACGATTTTGAATTTACCATCTGGTTATTTAATTGCCGCTTTGAAGGATTTAGCGGCGCTTGTAGGATCGTCATTGGTTGCAATTCCAGCTCCAACAATTAGCAAGTCGGGATTAGCTTGCTTAATCTCATCCAAGTTAGTTAGCTTAATGCCACCTTCCAGCGCCGTCTTAGTTTTGGTGACGTTTTCCTTGATTGTGTTGAACGTTGCAAAAGGAGTTTCACCCTGGGCTTGAAGATCGTAACCGGTGTGAGTAGCAATGTAGTCTGCTCCCATTTGATCAATTTCTCGCGCTCGGCGAGCAACGTCGTGGACACCAATCATATCGACCAATAGTTCTTTTTTAGCCTGGTGAGCAACTTTAATGGCATCTCGGATGGATTGATCCTCAGCGACTCCCAGAATGGTAGTGATGTCAGCTCCATATTTAAATGCTTGACTAACTTCATACGAAGCAACGTCCATAATTTTAACATCAGCCAGTAAGGTTAAATTAGGGAAACGGTTCCTAATTTTAGCCAGGCCTTCAAGACCAAAATTAATCACAAGCGGAGTTCCATATTCTACGATATCAACGCTTTCCTGAGTCTTTTCAATCAAATTAATGGCCCCATCGATGTCCTCAAGGTCAATTGCAAGCTGTAACTTCATCATCTTCACACCTTTTCTAATAAGTTTATGTCATCAATGCTATTACTTTTTGTAATATATTTCATGGATTAGCACTTAGGCGTTAGGTGGTCCACTTATAATCGGTTTGTTCATGCGCTAAGAGCAACTTTTTTCTGGTAAGTCCACCAGCGTACCCGGTCAACTTACCGTTTTTTCCAAGAATTCGGTGACAAGGGATGATAATAGAAATTGGATTATTTGCAACCGCATTGGCAACTGCACGGACGGCGGCGGGATTAATTGGACGGGCCAGTTGTTGATACGTACAGGTTTTTCCCGATGGGATTTGCAAGAGGGCTCGGTAAACTCGTTGTTGAAATTCAGTTCCAGTTAAATCCAATGGGACGATCTGTGCCTCCGGATGTTGATTGGTAAAATAAAGATCCAACCAGTGGGCTGTCAGTGAAATAACAGCCGTTTTTCTCATAGGAACCTGGTTAAGTTTGAAATTGGCACCGTAATGGGCTTGTCCAACGAACCATAATCCGGCTAAGCCATTAGAGCTACTTAAGATGGTGATTTCCCCAATTGGGGATTGATAGTTTGATTTTGCTAACAAACGATAAAGACGACCTTTCTTAATGGTTGGTTTTTACAGATAGAAAATAAGCTGAACAACAAACAACCGAACAAGAATTAAATTCCAGTCCGGTTGTTGTGAAACTTTAATAATATTGATACGGTTGCCAAAGTCACGCGATTTTTTCGATACAGACTTCCGTCACTGGTAGCGGGGTTGATTGGGGACGGATTAGTTTGTGGAAATTTTCAGATCGTATCTGAATCGATGTGAGAGAGTTTCTATCCGTGTTCCAGCAAGGGGTGGGCACGAATGCTAATGCATTCTACTGAAATCTCATGCACCAAAGTATTGCTGGATCTTATCTTTTGGGACAGAAAGTGGATGGTGATGTTTGTCGATAATGAAGTAGACATACTCACCAATTCCATAGCGTCCGGCGCGATCAGGACCGGTAACAGTGGCACGGTGAAGTTGGGAACTGATCGTGATTACATTATTACCAATCACATTAGCAATAATCTGATCGCCATCTTTGATTCCGACTTTAACCATTCCAACACTCTGACTTCGATAGATCGGTTCTTTAAGTGTCATAACGTTCATCCTTTCTTATACAATTGTCAAATAACTAAATACCCCCGCTAACCATCTGAATTATAGCATGAACGATTGGTAATGATTAATTTTTAGCGGATCTCCTAGGCAATATTTGGTGAATTTGATATACTGAAAGACGATTATTAATATAAAACAGACACAAAATGTTAATGTTTTGGAGGAAACTATATTGAATAATAGGAAGTATGCCGTCGATGAAATCCCTTTAAACGAACGAAATATGACGTACTGGGATATGTTTGCGACGTGGTTTGGTGCTAATGCCAATAATGGAACGTGGTTCATTGGTGGTGTGATCGCAGCCGCTGGCTTTTTTGGTGGGATCGTTTCAATGTTGATTGGTGGGATTTTAGCGTATATCTTCTTAAGTTTAATGGGTTACGTTGGTTACCGAACGGGAGCAACGACGACCGTATTATCAAGAGGTGCGTTTGGAATTCGTGGGAGCATCGTCCCTTCATTGATTAATATTACGTTGTTTTTAGGCTGGACAGCTGTTAATACCTTTATTGCAGCCACTTCCTTAGCCTTTATTTTTCACAGTCTGTTTCGGTGGCCACTCTTTGGACAACCCGGAGGGAACTTGGGCATGGTTGTTGGGATCTTGATTATGAGTTTTTTGCATATTCTTAGTATCATTTCTGGACAACGATCAGTTCAGCTAGTAGAGCGCATTGGGGTCATTTTAGTGATCGTCTTTGTGTTATTAGAGGTAATCGTTGTCTTTAAAAATGTCTCCATCAGTCAGTTAGCCCACTATCGAATTCCGAAACTACAACAGATGCCACTGGGAGTGGCAATTGATACGATTGCAGCGGCTAGTCTTGGTTGGGTAGTCGGGGGCGCTGATTTCACAAGATTTACTCGCAGCAAGAAGACGGCCATTAGAGCTCCCTTTTGGGGTGCCCTTTTAGGGTTAATGAGTTTCACAATTATCGGGATTTGTACCACGATTAGTGTGGCGTTGACCTCGGGAACTTATGACCCCAACAACTCTGATCCAAGCATCATTGCTAACAAATTAGGGTTAGGTTTGATTGCAATGGTGGTAATTGTTTTGACGAGCATGACAGCTAATGCGGTTAATATTCAAGCGGGAGCTTCTGCTTTAAATAATTTGGTGCACAAACTTAGCCTTAATAAGGCATTGGTTGTAATTACCTTGTTGTCAATGATCTTAACCTTTATTCCATTACTTAGCGGGAGTTTTTTAAATTCATTTATTGCGTTTTTAGATTACACCGGGATGCTTCTTGGTCCGATCATTGCCATCATGGTTGTGGACTATTTTATCTTGAATCAAGATCACTATACGGCGCAAGCATTAGCTGACCCGCAGGGAAAACTTTGGTATCAGCATGGTTTTAATTGGATTGCATTAGGAACTTTATGCTTGGGAGTGCTACTCTACCTAGGATTAAAAAGTATTCCAGTGATTAGAACATCAGTTGGGGCAACTTTTATCACCATGGGTCTAGTAGCAGTGGGGTACTATTTGTTGACAAAAGGCATTAACCGGAAACAAGTTAATTAAAATTATGTTATAATTCAACTATAATAAAGAGTTGGGGTGCCACGAGCTGAGATTAAACCCATTGAACCTGATGTAGTCCGTACTACCGCAGGGAACTTCCTTAATTTAGAAAATTAGAATCGCACTCGAGACGATTTGTTTAGATTTCTAAAGCACTCAGCTGGTGGCGGAGTGCTTTTTATTTTGGAAAAATATGGGAGGAATAACGATGAAGCGATGGTTTAAAACGTGGCATTTAAAAAATATTATTTTAGTTACACTAATTGGGATTGTTTGCGGTCTGATTTTTTGGTTGATGGATCCATTATATTCGCTGGTAACCGCGCTACTAACTCCTGTGGGATTAGCTCCATTTGCAGGAGCGACTTTATTGGGTTTTTGGACGATGGCAGGGCCGCTGGCGTTGCTAGTCCTTAGGCGACCAGGAGCAGGTTTGTTGGCAGAGTTCTTTGGAGCAGCTGTTGAAATGCTACTAGGTGGAATTTGGGGGGCTGCGACCTTGGTCTCGGGACTGATACAGGGAAGTGGGTCTGAGCTAGGCTTTGCCTTAACTGGTTATCGTCGTTATGATTGGCTAGGAATATCATGTTCAGTAATAACGACGACCATTGTGACCTTTGGTTGGGAACTAATTAAGCAGGATTATGCAGGGTTTGGTTTTTGGATGCTAGTAGCAATGTTTCTAGTTAGCCTGCTTTCGGTATTTTTATTTAGTGGTCTATTGCCAAAATCAATTGCTAATTTACTGCAACGTTCGCATCTCTTGGATTGATATTCAAAATAAAAGCACGCTGATTTATAAGTCAGCGTGCTTTTATTTTGAAAACTAAGATTGCCATTAGTCAATTGTCCCGGGACGTCCCGCCTGAAAGCCCAAGATGATCATGAGAAAGCCAAGAATGATCAAGAATAAAAGAGCCCATCCAATTGAGTTAGTATGCGTTGCGATGAGTCCAAAAATAGTTGGACCTAGAGCAGCAAGGGTATATCCAATGGTTTGACTCATACCGGAAAGACTGGCAGCAGTTTCGTTTTGTTTAGTCCGTAGGGTAAAGAGCATCAAGCACAAACTAAATGATGCTCCGGTTGCTAACCCAAGTAAGATTGATGCCAGCAGTAGGATAATATAATTTGAACTGAGTAGTAGTGTAATCCCAACGATAAAAGTGCTCCCAGCGATTATGATAAAAATGGACTGGCTGTGCATTTTTTCAGCAAGCATAGGAACAAGGAAGGAGGCTGGTAGAATCATTAATTGCAACAGCCCTAACATGAAGCCTCCCGTAGCCGGTGAATAACCCTTTTGGTCAATGATGTTTGGTAACCAAGCCACGCAGGTGTAGAAAATTAGGGATTGAATGCCCATGAAAGTAGCTAGAGACCAAGCGGTTTTGGAACGGTATAAGTTAGTTGGTGCCGGCGCGGTTATTTTGGAATTAGTGGATGCCGATTGTTGCGAAGGCGAAGAGAAGTAGATGAGTAACCACAGAAATAGAATGGGAATAATAATAATGCCAACGGTTGCTAACGCAATTAGTGGCAGGTTGTTAACCTTTTCGAGGACCGGAATAGCAAGACTAGAACCCACAGCGCCCATGAAATTCATAGTAATGGTATAACCACTCGTAATTTTACCAACATGCTGGGGAAAGTAGCGCTTTGTGAGGGCAGGAAGTAAAACATTGCCAAAACAAATCCCGACAGCTAGGATGATGGTTCCCAGAAAGAGACCAAAATTGTTGGTAAACGAACGAATGAAGATGCCGATTAGCATTAAGATAATCGAGACAACGATGCTAAGATTTAATCCAATTTTTGTAGCAATTCTTGCAACGATAATCGACGTGAAAGCAAAGACCAACAGGCTAATGGAAGTTAGCTGGCTCAAGGTGGTCATTGACAATCCGGTAGTCTGGTTAAGGCGCGGTAGTAATGGACCGACTGAGGTAAGTGGAATCCGTAAAATAGCAGCTAATAAGAAGATTCCCAATAAAATTAATCTAGTTTGTTTTTTCATTATTAATTAGATCGTGTCCTTTCTCAAAAGAAGATCAGTTGTATTGTAGTATAGCATAATTTATCAAGAAGTCAGGAAGACTCGCGAGTGATTGGCTCGGATCCTTTACTAATTTGGTAAAATATTTTACACTAAACCCGTTGTTTAGATTCTTAGATTTAATGCTGGAAGCTTCCCATTATTTTTAAAAACCTATTGATAATGAGCTTAACTACTATTTTGGGGGACTCAACTATGAATTTTGTAAACGAACCAGAATTAGATCTTACGCAAGAAGCAGTTCAAAAGCATTTACAGCAAGCATTTGCTCAATTGGATGCAACTGATACACCAGACATTCCGCTGGTCATTGGCGGCAAACGAATCTATACTGATGAGACTTTGGCCAGCGTTAATCCAGCTCAGAAAAGTGAGGTTGTTGGGAACCTATCGTTAGCGCAGCCAGCCCAAATTGATGATGCCCTAGCTGCTGGCCGACGAGCATTTCAGGAGTGGAAATTTATATCTGTAGCCGATCGCAATCAGCTGGCGACCAAACTAGTTAATTTGGTTCGCGAGCATCGCTATGAATTAATTGCCATTATCGTGGAGGAAAGCGGTAAGAATGTTGGCGAAGCTGACGGCGAAATCTGTGAATTGATTGATTTTATTCATGCTTATATGATTGGAATGGAACAGTTAAAAGATGGATTAGATTACTTGGTCCCCTCGCCGGTGGAATCGCGCGAAGCTCGCTATTTACCGCTTGGAGTCGGAGCAGCGATTGCTCCTTGGAACTTTCCGCTTGCTATTTTAGGTGGCATGGTGATGGGAGCCGTTTTAGCTGGGAATGCTATGATTATGAAACCCTCATCGGATACGGCCGTGGTCGGTTATCGACTATTTGAATTAATGGAGCAGGCTGGTTTTCCAACGGGGCTGATTAATTTCATAACGGGCAAGAATGCAGAAATGGGAGATTACCTAGTTAAACACCCTAAATTACGGTTTATTAATTTCACGGGTTCAAAGCAAGTAGGATTGCACATTAACCAATTAGCAGCAACTCCACAGCCAGGACAGATTTGGATTAAACGAGTTGTTGCGGAAATGGGTGGTAAAAACGCCATTATTGTTGATGACGATGCTGATCTTGACCAAGCGGCAGCGGGAATTATTTCATCAGCCTTTACCATGCAGGGGCAGAAGTGTTCGGCTAACTCGCGCCTGATTGTGTTAGACTCCGTTTACGATCAGCTCTTAGCCAAGGTTGAGACCAGGATGAAAGCTTTAAATCATGATCCTGCCCGCGCAAATGGTGATGTCGGTCCTGTAATTGCTAAGCGTGCTTTTGATAAAATTACTAGTTATATTGATTACGGTAAGGACAATCCAGAGCAAAATACCCTGCTAGTCGGGGGAAATTATGATGATACACAGGGATGGTTTATTGAACCCACACTTTTTGAGGTTACAGCTACTTCACGGATTTTCAATGAAGAAATCTTTGGACCAGTGCTGGGGGTCATCAAGGTATCTTCGTTCGAAGAGGCTCTGCAGTTAGCAAATGATACAGCTTACGGTTTGACGGGGTCACTGTACTCTAAAAATCAAGCTCATATCAAAACCGTTGTTGACGATTGGTATGTGGGAAACTTGTACATTAATCGGAAAACGACGGGGGCCGTTGTTTACCAGCATCCCTTTGGTGGTTTCAATCTCTCAGGAACTGATGGGAAGACGGGAACAACTAATTACGTCCAACAATTTTTGGAACTACAGTCGGTTACTAACCATCATGGTTAGTTAAAAAGCACGCTAGTTAAAAACTAGCGTGCTTTTTAATGACGATTGTTAATATGCTATACTTTTATTATTACAGCAATTGAAAGGAAATCTTGATGAAGCGATTAGCAGTGTATTGTGGAGCCTATACGGGCAAAAATCCGGCTTATCGATTAGCAGCCACCCAGTTAGGGAAAATGATGAATGAACGTGATCTCGAGTTAGTATATGGCGGTGGTACCGTCGGCTTGATGGGAATCATCGCCCAGTCCGTGCTTGATGGTGGTGGTAAAGTACACGGAATTATGCCACATTTTTTAAGAGATCGAGAGGGTACCGTCGAAAATGGAGCTGAGTTGGAGTTTGTTCCTAATATGGCGGTGCGAAAACAACGCATGTTGGATTTGTCAGATGCCTGTCTGGCACTGCCAGGCGGTCCAGGAACCCTCGAAGAAATTATTGAAGCTTTCTCTTGGGCAGTGCTGGGTCAAAGTAGTAATCCGTGTGCCTTTTATAATGTTGATGGTTATTATACGCAACTAGCTAACATGTTTGATCGAATGACAGCAGATGGCTATCTCACAGACGATAATCGAGCGAAGCTTTATTTTTCGGATTCATTTTCAGACATTTTTAATTTCATGGAAAATTATCAACAACCTAAAATTCGTGAATACGACTAATTAAAGGGGCGTGATTAGTATATTACTAATCGCGCCCCTTTAAAAAATGGCTATAGATATTTACCAAAAAACTCTACTAATTTTGCAATCGCAGGGTCAACTGCTTTTGGTTGGTCGTAAAGTTCATAGTGAGTAACTCCATCAATAATTGTTAGTTCTTTGTGTTCAGAAGCGGCTTTTTGATAGATCTCATAGCTAAAACGATAAGAACCAAAGCCACCGGGAATGCCACCAGCAATTAATTCTAGTGGTTGCGTTAATAGGCGATCTGCTAGGGCAGCAGCATCAAAAGCAATGTCTTGGGCAAGACTGGTGTAGACAAATTGGTTAGGGGCATACGGATCTTGACCACGGGGAGTCAGATAGTAGTCAATGGCTTGTTCAATATCAACATCGTTAATTCCAGCGGCTTCGCGCGCTTTTTGGCTGGCCGGAAGAACGGGAATGTGTTTAACCTCGCCACCACGAGCTTCGATGGTTCGTTGACGACCCATATCTTCTAGGGTTTTAATCAGAGAAGCGTTATCAGGACCAAAGGTTAATTTGTAGACGTCACCAACATTAGCGGCGGCTACACCAGCAACTGCTTTAATCCGATGATCAATCTTGGCCGCGTTGATGGTAAAACCACCACCACCACAAATTCCCATTACGCCAACTCGTTCGGCATCAACGTAGGGCAGAGTTACCAAGAAATCAATGGCAAACATTACCCCCTCTGTCCGTGCAGCTGGGAGTTCAGAATTGTGTGGTTCTCCTTCACTTTGTCCCTGATAGGGAGAATCATAGGCAAGAGCTAAGAAGCCATGTTCAGCTAATTTAGTAGCGTAAATCTTACCAGATGTTTGATTGAAATCACTACTGGTAGGGTGATTAACTACAATTACTTCATGTTGGTAGCTATCATCAAAATTTTCGGGGAAAAATAGTCGTCCCTTCATTTGTAATTCCCGAGCGGAAAAAGTAACGTCTTTAGTAGTAATCATGAAATTCTCCTTTATTAAAGCCAAGCGGGCTTGTCACCATCAGTGTTGGGCTTGTTAATTCCAATACTGTCATTTTGATAGAGGGTCGGATCGTTGATGATTTTAATGATGACATCAGCAACACTTTTGCGTGATACTTCGGTTCCCTTAAATGGTTCGTCAGCAGCAGTGATTTCGTAATCAACTTCGTCGTAGTTAGTTAACCAAGCAGGACGTAATTGCGTAGTATTGATGGCAGTTGCTGCTTTAATGAGACGATCAGATTTCCGCAAACCCGGTAAAGCAGCTTGGATGGTTTCCTCATTCCAACGACCAAAGGCACCTGGAACTTCATGCAGTGCTCCCAACGCACTGTAAAAAATCAAGCGCTTTTGCCCGGTTTGTTGCATAGCGTCAAGAATTGGTTTGGCAGAGCGATCCAGATTGATTCCACCTACATTGGAGTAGACGATATCAATGTCCTTTTGCATGGCTGCTTTAAGTACAGCAACATCTTGAACGTCACCATCAATAATGGTAATCCGATCGTTATTTGCATAACGGGATAAACGCGAAGAGTTTCGTAAATATAAGACTAATTGGTCATCAGTTTCGTTTAGTAGACGTTCGATGACGATTTGAGCCGTGGCACCGTAAGCCCCTAAGATTAGAACTTTTTTCATAACAATGAAATCCTTTCCAAAGCACAGTTTTGGAGTTCATGATTTTAATCACTAGCTCTGAGTTGATTTTACTGCATCGGCGGGGAAGACGGTCAAGTAAAAGGAACCAGACCTGACAAAGTTTAATGAAAAATAAATGATCCAGCTGATGTGAAAAACGAGGGGCAGATTTAACAAATTTTTAGTAATTATTATTATTTATGCTGAATGGCCGGCTTGATTTTTTGGGGTGCCGACAGTTCAAACAGACTGGTACTTATATAAAGGAGTATTTTCACTGGAAACTCCACTGGGGAATCAGCGAGTTAGGACTGCTGATGAGCAATTTTGGCGGCGACGGCTGCGGCCACTCCTGCCACTAAGTCATCAGTAAAGGTGTTGACACAGTGCTGGTTGTGATCAAGATTATGCAGAATGCCACGTTTATAAAGATCAAGCTCATTAAAATTAGTCATGCCAATGGTGCCATACCACGTGGCGATGCCAAGGGCCAGGGTTTCGTCAGTACCGAAGACCCCTAGATCATGAGCGCTAATTGCCTGAAGTGGTTCTTGAAGCTCATGCTGAGTAGCTGCTTTATCAAGGGCGAAGCCGACTAGCATTCGATTAAGGACCTCTGGTTGGTGTAATAGTTCGATAACCATGGTTTTAATGGTAGCAAAGGCAGGAACCGGACTATATTGTTGTTGTAATGCTTGGGCAAGGCTGGCAATGTCGGCAATGGTGATGTGTTGTTTTGCCAGTTGTGAAATGATGTTTTGATAGGCAGTCGTGTAGGGATAAGATGATTTATTCATGAACCGGCTCCTTAATGACAAAAGATGATGATACATTGGACTGCGCCCAAAATGATGAGGCTCAGACTCCAATCTAATTTAGTAACGATGGGTTTAGAAAAATGAGTTCGAGGTTCATTTTCTACGAATCCCTGTGACTGCATTGCTAGGGATAGGTTATTTGACCAATTAATTGCTAGGATAAGGGCTTTGAAATAGAGGGTTGGTTGCCAAGGGTGCAGGGTTTTTCCACGCATATTACCGTTGGCACGAATTACTTTGATTTCATAGCGGAGTCGGGGTAATAAATTAAGTGCCGCTAGAATTCCGTAAATAAACTTAGCCGGTACATGTAAATTTTGTTCAAGCGCATGGGCGAGATTAATGGGTGAGGTGGTTAAGGAGAAACTAAGACCAAGAAATACATAGGCATACAAACGGGAAAATAAGATGATGCCGCGATAGAAGCCATGACTGCCACCGTAATATAACTGTGATAAAAAAATGCCGAGAGCCGGTAGCAATGCCAGCAAGCTGATAAATAAAAAAGTTTTCAAATGCAGGTGTTGCCAAAATAAAATCGCCAGCGCCCCAATGATTACCGCAATGTTCAAGCTTAGATTTGCTACCAAAGAGATTTCTAGGGCGATGATAAAAACGAGCATTAATCTAATTGCTGAATTCATAGGAGGCCCTCCTGATAAGACAAGTGTTGTTGCTGAAGATGGACATGATACTGAAAAAAATGATGCTGTTCAGTAAGCTGATGGCTAACAATGATTAAACTTCTACCTCTGGTACTGAAATGTTTTTGTAAGATTTCTTCGAGGGAAAAAATGGAGGCGACATCAAGTCCAGCAAAGGGTTCATCTAATAAGAGGACCTCAGGATCACGAATCAGTAACAGCAAGACTTGTAGTTTTTTTTGTTGTCCACCACTAAGTTGGTAGACAACTTGGTCTTGGGTGTCAGTAAGCTTCAGCTCCGTAAGCACCGTTTGGATTTTGGCAGTCGTCCAGTAGGTTGACAACCGGTGCCGGTAGGCTAATTCTAGTTCTTCTTGGACGGTAACAGCGAGGAATTGGCTTTCAGCTTGTTGAAAGACTAAGGCTAACTGGTGGTAGAGTTGTTGGGACTTGAATTTTTGCAGTGGTCGCTGTTGAAACAAAATTGTGCCATGATAGTCAGTTAAACGGCTAAGCGATTTTAACAGGGTTGATTTCCCACTGCCACTGGCCCCGGTTAATAAGGTAACTCCCGGATAAAAGCGAAAAGAGCGCGCCTGAATTAGTAAGCGCTGGGATCGAAGTAGTTCAAACTGCAAGAGTTCAAAAGTTGGGAGTTGCCGCAAAGCTGGAAGGGAAAACTTAAGGGGAACCGGTTGGTGCTGTTTTAAAATTACGGAAATTTGTTGCGGAGCGCTGGCAACCACAGTCTGTCGTTGCGAATCAACTGTAAAGAGTTTGTCTGCAAGGCCCTGATAGCCATTTAAGTCATGATCAGCAATGATAATGGTTTTGTGATAGTTGGTTTTTAATTCCACTAGTTTCGCTAAAATGGCTTGTTTAGCCATCGGATCAATGCTAGCAAAGGGTTCATCGAGTAGCATAATCTGGGAGTCTAAAGCGACCATAATTGCCAAAACCACCTTTTGTTTTTCACCACCGGAAAGGCTAATAATTTGTCGCTCACAAAGTTCAGGAATCTCACAAAAAGCTAGTGCATTCGTAATTTTATCTCTGATAGCACTAGCTGGAACTTGGATGTTTTCCAGTGCAAAGGTGAGTTCTTCTTGGACGGTTTGCATGACAAATTGCTGGTTGGGGTCTTGAAACATCATGCTAACTAGCGGGGTTCGCTCAGATGGTTTGACCGCAGTGATGGCGCGTTGACCGAGATAAATTTTGCCGGTAGTAGTTTTCCAGTTACTCGGAGCTAAACCGGCAATCATTTTGAGAATTGTCGACTTTCCACATCCAGATGGACCAGTTAAAAGAGAGAGGTTGTGGTCAGGAAACGTGCAGGTCATATTTTTAAATAAGGGTTTTTGGTTTTTATATTTAAAAGTAAAGTTGTCAATTTTAACATTTGGCATCGCAGTTCCTCCAATAAAAAAACCGTTTCCATAAGCAGGAAACGGCTGAGTTTAATTTAATTAGACAACGGCATGTCAATCATTACCTCCGCTAGCATTACCTAGATCAGGTTCAACGGGTATAATCTCAGCCACTTGGCACCCCAGTTATTTAATTACCATAATTATATCAGGTTTAGTCCAAATGTGACAGGTTGTGGGAATTGTCAGGGAGCAAAGCTGATGAGGGCGCTAATTGGGAACAGAGTTCGTTATTAGCAACCGATGTTTGTTACATTAATAGCCACGAATCCAAAAAAGAGGTTATCATATGAGATTAAAAGAAGTTACCTATTGTGGGGCAATGGTGGCAGTAATTGCTTTGTTAGGAATTATTCCACCGTTTCCACTGCCAGGCTTACCCGTGCCCATTTCTTTGCAGACAACCGGAATTATGTTAGCTGGGAGCTTGTTAGGGAAAAAGCTAGGAACCATCAGTGTGCTGATTTTTTTACTAATGGTTTCCCTAGGGTTGCCGCTATTGACGGGCTTTCGCGGAGGTTTTGCGGTTTTTCTTGGACCGACGGCTGGTTATTTGTTTAGTTGGCCAATTTGTGCCTTTTTAATTGGCTGGTTGGGCGAAAAATTACCAATTCCAGCGGTTTTTTGGCGCTTTTTGGGAGCCAATTTACTTGGTGGGATGGTCGTAATGAACCTAATCGGTTTGTTAGGATTAGTGTTATTGCAAAATCTACCATTGGCGCACGCATTTTGGGGTAGTTTGATTTTTTATCCTGGTGATGCGCTCAAGGCGGTTGTGGTTGCAATGGTTACGCAACAATTGGTAGGTCGGATTAAACTTTGAGATGTGAGGGTGTTAGCTGTGGTGGTCAAATTTTTTTATTTGGGGCGAAATTTAGGTAAGAAAAAAGGTTTTATTCCAATATGACTATCGGAATAAAACCAGAAAATTAGATGTTGCTTTTTATCAGATGTTCTAATGCTGAATGCTTGTTATGCATTAACTATAAAATGAAATTAAAGATCTAACGATTGCTCGGTTTCATCGGTTGGTTTGTCTGCCTTTGTTTGGGAAGCCGGTTCCGTCGCAGGTTGCTCTGGTTCCGCTTCAATTCCATAGGCCACGCGAACCTTGTGAGTAATTTCGTCCACGAGTTCTGGACGGTCTTTTAGATTAGCGACGGTTTTATTTAATCCCTGTCCTAAGCGCTCTTCACCGTATGAATACCAAGATCCAGATTTGTTAATAATATCCTGCTCAACAGCTAGGTTGACCATATCTGCAATTGGCTCAATACCATGACCAAAACTCATCAGAGTTTGTACGGTCTTAAACGGAGGAGCAACCTTGTTTTTAGCGACTTTAATCTTGGTTTCCTTACCAACCACTTCTTGTCCCTCTTTGGACTGTTTACTCCCACTAACACGGAGACGAACACTAGAATAAAACTTAAGTGCGCGACCGCCGGGAGTGGTTTCGGGGTTACCGAACATAACACCGACTTTTTCGCGTAGTTGGTTAATAAAGATGACCACGGTATTGGTTTTGTTAATATTAGCGGTTAATTTTCGTAATGCTTGCGACATGAGGCGGGCCTGTAAGCCAACATGAGAATCCCCAATATCGCCTTCAATTTCTGATTTAGGGACTAGGGCTGCTACAGAATCGACCACCACTAAATCAATAGCACCAGAGCCAATTAGTGCGTCAGCAATTTGCAAACCCTCCTCACCAGTTCCTGGCTGGGAAAGCAGTAAATCATCGATATTAACGCCGAGGGCCTTGGCATATTCTGGATCCAATGCATTCTCAGCATCGATATAGGCAGCAGTGCCACCGTTCCCTTGAACGGAGGCGACGGTTTGTAACGCAATGGTTGTTTTACCAGATGATTCGGCACCAAAGATTTCAACAACTCGACCACGAGGAAACCCACCAATCCCTAGGGCGATATCTAATGATAGGATTCCAGTGGAAATGGCATCAACGGCAGTATTAGGGGATTCGCCCATCCGCATGATGGCACCTGTTCCGAATTCTTTTTTGATCTGTTTTAAAGCCTTATCTAACTCAGCCTGCCTAGCATCCTGAGCATTTTTCTTTGGGGTTGCGGCCATAAAAACACCTCTCTTTTACAAAATGTGAACATATGTTTGGGATCTCAATAAACTCATTCTACGCTATTAGTTACGAAAAACCAAGTCGAAACGACTAGAGTTTTTTCTTAATCTCGTAGGGTTTGGTGGTGTTGGCATCAGTTTCGGCGGCACTAGTTAAAAAGATATCAAATGATTGGTTTTGTGTACCATGTACGACGATTACATTTGCATCGCCAAGATTTTGATGCTGGTTACGATAGATTTGAGCGCTACGCACGGCTTCTTGATAGTCTTGAAAATTACCCAGTGAATTGCCAGGATTGAAAAAAATAGTTTCGGACATAAGAATTACCACCTTTCTAAACCAATTATACCGTATTTAAAATTAACTGTATCTTTATTAAAAGTTTACATTTATAATTATAAGAAATATTTTAGCAAGCAAGCAGGAGAATTGAAATGCATCATTTATGGCAACAAATTACACGTAAAGAAGATCCGCAAAGATTACAAAATCATGATGCACAGTTAGAAGCACACATGACGACGAAAGATTTGTTGGGTTTAGGTTTAGGAATGGTGGTTGGAACGGCAATTTTTACGCTACCGGGGATTGTAGCAGCAGAACATACCGGCCCGGCTGTAGCCCTTTCCTTTATCGTGGGGGCTTTGGGAGCCGGGCTAGCGGCCCTAGCCTATGCTGAAATGGCAGCTACTTTACCGGTAGCTGGTTCGGCATTTTCGTGGATTGGAGTGTTGTTTGGTGAGGGGTTTGGCTGGATTGCTGGTTGGTTAATGCTATCGGAGTATTTTTTGGCAATTACCTTTGTGGCTTCCGGCTGGTCGGCCTACGTTCAGGGCTTTTTAGGGGAATTTGGGTTTCACCTGCCGGCTTTTTTATCTTCAGGATATAATCCTAAAACTGGTGGGGTTTTTGATATTTTTGCTGCGTTGGCGATTATTTTAGTGGCGATCTTACTAACTAAGCGCTTGCGAGGAGTTAATCGGGTTGAGAATTTGTTGGTAGTTTTAAAAATTGCAGTAGTGCTGCTCTTTGTAATCGTTGGAATAACTGCAATTCATCCCGAAAATTATCATCCATTTCTTCCAGCCCACAAACCAGGCACTTCCTTTGGAGGAGTGACCGGCGTGATGGCCGGGGCTGCTCAGATTTTCGTGGCCTATGGAGGCTTTGATGTGATTGCCTCGAATACAGCAGAAACTAAGGATCCTGGAAAAAACATGCCACGTGGAATTTTAGGAACGCTTTTGATCGGAAGTAGCTTGTTTGTGGCGGTTTCATTGGTATTAGTCGGGATGTTTAGTTATCAAAAATATGCCAATAACCCAGAGGCTTCTGCTTGGGCCTTACGCCAATCCGGGCATCTACTTACTGCCAATTTACTAGCGGTAGTGGCGATTGTCGGCATGTTTGCTTCCCTGATTGGCACCCAGTTAGCAAGTTCGCGCCTAGTCTATGCCTTTGGCAGGGACGGCATGTTACCAAAGCGTCTGGGTCGCATTAATCACAATCATTTACCAATCAATGCTTTGTTGGTTGTTACCATTGCGGCTGTGGTTGTCGGTTCAATGTTACCCTTCACCTTTTTAGCTAATTTGGTTTCTGCTGGGACGTTAATTTCGTTTATCTTTGTTGCACTTGGAATCTATGCGTTGCGTCCCCGTGAGGGAAAAGATTTACCACTTCCCAAGTTCAGAATGCCATTTTACCCCGTCTTACCAGGAATTTCAGTACTGGTCTCACTAGCAATTTTTCTGGAGTTAAGTTCAGATGCCAAAACGTTAACTGCCGTTTGGTTTGTGATCGGGGTTGTAATTTATCTGTTATACGGTAAAAAACATTCTAGCAATGCGACGGAAACAGAGCCAAAGGAGTTGAAATAATGTGAATAGCAGTTTAACTGCCAAAACAGGAATGAAGGATACGATTCCCACCCTTGCTGGGTACATTGGAGTTGGTTTAGCTTTTGGAGTAGTAGCGAAGGCAGCTGGTTTGAGTGTATTTGTGATTATTTTAATGTCAGTGGTTACTTACTCAGGAGCTGCGCAGTTTGTGATTGTTAGTATGCTGCTGGCCGGGAGCACCTTTTTTGCAATTTTAACGTCCGTTTTTTTATTATCAACACGGATGTTTTTGATGGGCATGACAGTCGCTCCCTTTTTAAACCAGGAATCAATGACGAGAAATATTATCTTAGGATCTCTATTGACCGATGAAACCTTTGCATTGAGTATGAATAAATTAAACTATACGAACCGAACCTTGTCATTTCCATGGCTTAATGCGGCTAATCTGTTAGCATATAGTACTTGGATTGTTGCTTCGGGGTTTGGCGGAGCATTGGGAAGCTTGATTCCAAACCCCAGCCAGTTCGGAATGGATTTTGCTTTCTTGGCGATGTTTATTGGGCTCTTATATTTGCAAGTGGCGGCTGATCGAACGATTAGTTTAACGCTACAATTGATTATGATTTTAATTGTTTTGGGGCTAGTTTATGTTGGTTTGATTTTGATTCCCAGTAACTTATTATTAATCATCGTGACCTTAATCGGTTGCGGAATGGGGGTGGCTTTAAAGCATGCCTTCTTTTAATTTTTTATTGTTAGTGATACTGGGGTGTGGAGCGGTAACTCTATTAACTCGAGTGATCCCATTTATCATCTTAAAAAAGATTAACTTGCCACTTGGAGTTGTTCAATTTTTGAGCTTTGTTCCAATTGTAATTATGGCAACGCTTTGGTTTGAGGGGCTGTTTATTCAACATTTAGGTCATTTGCCAACCATCAACTGGCTTAATGTTGCTGCTTCGGTTCCAACGGTTATTTCTGCAGTGATTAGCAAAAACCTCTTGGTAATTGTGATTGTTGGCATGATTTCTTTGGCACTTTTACGGGTGCTGTTGTCCTAGTGCTGATTGAAATGGCCAAAATAAAAACCAGTTGATTTAGATTTATTTCTAAATCAGCTGGTTTTTATTTTTGAGCTGGTTTTAAAACATTTTTAGCAATAAAACTCGCATATTTGCTAGATCCAGATTGCGTGGGGTGGGTTTGATCGGAAGCGAGTAAGCCGGAATGATGACTAATGTATTCATTCCAATTAATAATTCGGAGATTGCGATATTGTTTTTCTGCAGCAGCTAGCTGCATATTGACAGAATTTTGCCATGGCTGGGTGGGAACGTGGACGTTAATCCAAAATACCTGACGCTTATCTCCGATAATTTGCATGATCTCATTGATCGTATCAGCGGTCACGTTACCGTTGGTACCTAATCCAATGATTACATTTTTACCAAGGAGACCACGATCTGACAAGCTTTTAATTGTTGGAATACCAGCTTCTGCTTGACGAGCGACCTGGGCATCAATGTAGAGTTTTGGGAAGATGGCCTGCAAATCATCACGACCAGCTAGCATCACCGAATCTCCAATTGCACTGCCGGAAAGATTTTGCGCTACAGTTAGTTGTTTTGCTGTCAATCCATTTTTCTTAACGGCTTGTTGGTCTCGTTTTGATCGTTGAACGGCCTTCCCCTTTTTTATCTTTTGGGCGAGTGCTTGATTATGTTGTTTTTCGACATTAGCATTTTTTTGAATTCTTTGGGCTAGTTGGGAATGGTTAGCCTGCTTAGGATTAATGGTGGTAGACTGGACAATTCCAAAGAGACCGATGATGGCGATGATACTCAGAATTAAACTTTGCCAAGTTAGCCGGGGGAGCAACTTGAGAAGTTGAGAAAACCAGCGCTGATAGTCATAATGACTGAAGGGAACTTGAACAAAGCGATACGACAATTCTGAGATGCTGATAATTAACAGCAATTCGATTAGAGCATAGCTAATGGGATGGTTGGCAACGTTCTTAAACCGAGCTGTAAAGAAGACAAACACGGGTAGTTGATAAACGTAAATTTCATAGCTACGCGAACCAAGCCAATTGAAAACGGGATTAGTTAAGAACCGATTCCAGTGACTAGTGTTAGCTATAACAGCCCACATTAACAGCACGGTAAAAATTGAAAATAGCAACATCCCACCATGGTATAGAAAGGCGGACTGGGCATGAACCGTCAAACCTAGAATTAGCATACCGCTTAGCCCAATGAGACCGACAATATCAAAGAAAAGCACTTGGTGTTGTTCAAAGTGCTGAAGTTTCCGCTTGCTGGGCCAAACCATTGCTAATGCGGCACCTAAGAGAAGAGAGAACATCCGAGTATCAGTTCCATAATAAATTCGACTAGGATCAGTTCCTGGTTTGAAAAGCAAGGCCATCAAAATAACGGAGATAATTGATATTCCGATGGTAATCAAGAGAAGTCCGCGATAAGGGCTGTGATGCGGTCGAGAAGATCCTGATAACGATAATCCTAAAATTACAATTAGGGGCCAGACAAGGTAAAATTGACCCTCGATGGAAAGCGTCCACAGATGAGTAAAGGGAGACTGAGTGCCAGCGAATTGCTGAAAATATGACTGTCCGTTGGCGATTTCGTACCAATTGTAAACATAGCTGAGGTTGGTAACGACGCTTTGCCACAGATTTGCTAGCAAGTTTGACTGAAAAATAGTGATGAAAGTGGTTGTCAGCAGTAACATTACTATCAGAGTTGGATAAAGCTTCTTAAGCCGCTTGTACCAAAAATGGCCATAACGAAATTTTCCCGTGGTTTCATATTCATGAAGCAAGTGATCGGTAACCAAATAACCAGATAGGGTCATAAAGACGGGAACTCCTAGGTAACCGCCACTAAAGATGGTTGGATTTAAGTGGTAAAGAATGACGCCAATAACTGCTAACGCCCGCATTCCAGTAAATCCGGTAATGAATCGATTTTTTGAAAGCTTAGGTTCCATGATTGAAAATCCTCAATAGTTAGAATTATGTAATCGTAAAAATTTGATTGCAAGTTGCTTTAATCACATCTAATTATACGATATTTATTGGTCTGTACGGGGGAGTGGAGTTAAATCTAAGGGAAAAATAAATAACCGTTCTTTCTGATTGATGATATGGGGATTTTCATCCAGTTAAATGGCAACAATTAAAAAAAGGACCACTGCAACTAAGCAGTGGTCCTTTTTTGCTAGATTTAAATAAAATTAATGATAACCATGATGATGGGAACAACGACAATGAAGAGTACGGAAGACGTAACCACAATGTTTGTGGCAAATTTGACATCACCATGATAAGTGTCAGCGAGAATGGGAAGCACGGAAAGTGCTGGAGTAGCTGACTGGATAATGAGAGTTTTCTGGAAGGTACTAAGCATTTGGATACCAAAGACTTTTAGTCCAATTAAAATGATAATTCCCATGATGATGGGAGAAATAACGAATCTCCCTAGTAAGGTCAGTACCACATCTCGATCCAGCCGCATATTTTTAAGTCCAAAGCTACGGAGCATAATTCCAATATAGATTAATGCTAGTGGAGTTACTAGCCCTCCAATACTAGTTAAGGTACTGGTAACAAAGTGGGGTAATTGAGTAGCCGCTTGTGGCCAAAAGAAAATAAACGGCAATGCAACAATGAATCCCCAGAGTGGCACTGGTAGCAAGTGGTGCCAGTCGAATTTGACTTTTTGATTGGTGGGATCATCAGCAGCAATGATCCAGACGCCAACGGTCCAGATCACGATTGTATTGACGATGTAATAGACCAATAAATATGGGACAGATGGTTCTCCAAACAGTGCGACGTTCAAGGGTAGCCCAATGAAAACGGTGTTAGCCCCGTTAATGGCAGTCATCATTAGACCTCGACGTCCAGGTTTTACCTTGAATAATTTAGTTTCGAGCCAAGCTAAGAGATAGCCAATAATAATGGCTAAAATGACGTAGATTAAACCAGTTGAAAGAGTCGCTAACTGAGCTGGTTTGAACTTTTCCAGCATGGCCATGAAAATGGAAGCTGGTAGAGCAATGTTCATAATTAGTTTGGAAAGAGCTCCTGAAAACTTATCATCAAACCAACCCTTGCCCTGGCAGATATAACCAATGACAATCATAATCATGATTGAGAGTACACTTTGAATCGATGTCCAAAAAATTGTCATAATTTTGCTTCCTAATAGTTAAATTATTCCCGTTATTTTATTGGGAACAAATTTAGTTTACCACAAATAAACGAAGCAATTGTCATTTAGCTTTAGCACGTGGAATATTTATTTAAAAAGCAAATTTGGACTATTTGATGAGCCGAAAGCGTTGATTATCAGCAACATAATCCTTCGTAGCAGCAGGGGCTTCAATCGAGCCAAATGGCATTTCTGCCCGAAGCCGCCAATTTTTCGGAATTTCAAATTCACGTTGCACTGCTTCGTCGATCAGTGGATTATAGTGCTGATTGGAAGCACCGATTCCCATCTCCGCTAGTGCCATCCAAACCGCATAGTCGGCAATGCCTAGTCCCTGTTCGGACCAGTCATAAAAGTTCTCTGCATAGTTAGGGACGTCCGCTTCCAGTTTCTTGATCACGTCAGTATCTGTAAAGAGCATTACGGTGCCAAATCCAGATTTAAACGAGTTGTTGATTTTGTCGGACGTTTTTTGGAAAGCTGCTTCACTTTTTGCAATTGCATGTAGTTGCTCTAAAGTGATTTCCCATAGTTTCTGGTGAGCAGTACCGGTTAGAACAACTGCTCTAACTGATTGCGAATTAAAACTGGTAGGGGCCTCACGGACGGCCTTTTTAACAACATTGAAGATTTCTTCGGGGGTTTGAGATAACTTGTTTCCAAGGGCATAGATCGAACGGCGCTGTTGTTGTAATTCATAAAAATTCATTGGTAAGACTCCTTTAGATGGTTAAATTTGTTTCTAAGCCATTGTAACTGGTTTATCTTTGAAAATGCATGTGATTTGCTTACTTTTTATAAGTTGTGTAATTTGGTGCGCTTTTAGGTGCAATTGAAATGATGGTAATGTAAAATAGACACGTGTCTATTTTTTGTTGATGAAAGGATGAGGTTTTAATGAAAAAACATGGAATTTGTAGTAAAGCTGGTTTGGTTGCGATCGGGGTAGGGCTATTTATGTTGCTGACCTTCGGACAATCATCAAGCGCTTCTGCTAAAACAACGCAACAATCGGTGGCGTCCTTTAACAAGGTAAAGGTTAATCTAGTTAGTAATGATTTAAAAATAACTACCGGGGATCATTTTAGTGTTAAGACTACTAATGACAAACGCTTGAAACCACGGATTGAAGTTAAGGATGGAACTTTGCAAATTAAAGCTTCCAAGAAGCAAGCACAGGCTAACCAGCACAATAAGTGGGCTACTGTGGAGATTACGTTGCCAAAGGGTCAGCAATTAGAAAATTTGGAGTATCAAAACGTTAATGGCGATCTATATGTCGATCAACAAGAGATTGATAAAGCCAATCTTGAGTCTAATACTGGTTCGGTAAAAATCAAACGAAGTACTATCAATCAGGGGTCGACCGTTAGCTTGGATAATGGGGGTTTGACGATCACTAAGGGTCGCTTAGAAGGAGGAGTCTTTAACCTTAAAAATGGTAATTTGCAGATGCATAATGTGAGTCAGCGAGGGACTACTAAAATATCCAATAAAAATGGTGATAATGAAGTTATTGGGGCAAATCGTAAATCCGGGTATGCTTTGAAAACTAACAATGGTACGAACAAGTTATTTAAAAAGACTACCGATGATCATCAGCTGACCCAGAAATCGAAAAATAGCAATCAATTGAGTTTGACAAACGAAAATGGTGATAACACTATCAAGGAATAATAATCAAAAAAGCAGCCCACCGGATAGGTAGGGCTGCTTTTTTTATGAGCGATTTAGATGACGATGGCGATATTTCCAGAATTGGTAAAGTAGCCAGCCGAGCAAGCAAACTAATAACAGTAGTTCCAAAAAGCCAAGCAACATTTTAGAAATATTGACCGGGTTACTAGTTACAAAAACAACATTTGTAGTTAGTTGATTATGTGGTAGTAGGGGGAAAGGAGGTTGATTTTTAATCAGTAATTTACCAATAATCTGATTTTTAAGAATGGGTGCTAATGGGGTTTGAAAAATCTTGCCATGTTCATTAGTAACAAAATCTGTTTTTAATTTGTCTCCGACGGGCAACCAATATGTTTTGGATTCGGCTGGTTTAATTGCTGTGGTGGTTTTTTTCCCGTTGGGGATGTTGATACTTTTGGTCGGTAGAGCATTCCTACTCGCCGAATGGGGTTGTAATTTTTGTTTAATTTGTTGCAGTAAACGCTCGGTTTGTGAGAACCGTTCTCCTTTCGGTGCATCTAAGATTACCGTAATAATTCGAGTTTGTTTTTGGGCTCCTGTACTAACAAGACTTTCACCAGTGGCATTAGTACCAGTCTTGAGTCCATCGATTTTAAACGGTTGACTGCTTCCAATTAGTTTATTTGTATTTTGATAATTTTGAGTCTCCCAGTGAAGTTGGGGTTGGTTAGTAATTTGGAGAACCTGGGGATATTTTTTTATAAGTTGTTGGCTTAGAATAGCCATTCCAGTTGCCGACATCTGATTAGTAGTCGTTGGTTTTAACTTAGGATTGCTTAGTGAACCAAGCTCTTGATTGTTTAGACCACAAGCATTGTAAAGTTTAGCGTCTTTGATTCCCAATTTTTGAGTAGTTCGTTGCATCAGCTTGGCAAAATTATTGGAATTACCAGCGATCCGATTGCCGAGCGCCATCGCAGCGGCATTTGCTGAACAAATCAAGCTGGCATTTAAAAGGTCTCGGACGGGATAACTTTTCCCAGCTTGCAGTGGGACGTTGGTAAAGTTTGTATTTTGACTCAGCTGAGCCTCTGCCGGCGAGATTTTTACGGGAGTGTCCCAGTGTAAATGTTGGTGCTGAATTTCATTTAAGACAATGTAGGTTGTAACTAACTTGCTAAGCGAAGCAATTGGAACGAGATGGTCTGGGACTTTTTGGTAAATAATTTGACCACTAGTGGCATCGATAGCGAGGGCACTTTTGGCAGTGATACTTGCATCCTGCGCAAGCACCGGATTAGCCGGTTGGGCATGAGAAATAATAACGTTGGTTGTACTAATTGCCACTATCGTGGTTAGCAAACAAATAAAAACATGAGTTAGGGAAAACTTTTTAATGAAGACCAAAGCAATCATTCCTTTACAGTAAAATTTAAGGACGAATTATTAATTTACTATGTATGTAATAATGCTAATAATTAGATAACACCTATAACATTAGCATAGGGGTAGTTTTTGGTAAAGGGTCTCAGGTTTACTTAGGTTAAATCCAACTAGAAAAAAGTCCCGATCCTTAATCCTAACGTATCCAGGATTAAGGATCGGGACCAAACCGTGTAAATGTAAGTTATATTAATAATTTACTAGGGTAAAATAAAACGCAACCATTTAAATTTTTTGGCGTTATAAATTAACAAGGCACAGATAATATAAGTAATTACTGGCATGATCCAAACATAGCTAAAACTGGTATAGCTGACCTTGAAAATCTTCTCAAAAAGATGATAGAACAACGGATGTAAAATGTAGATTCCAAGACTAGTTGAAGCTAGTTTGGCAACGAAAGTAGCATGCTTATTAAGAAAATCACTCTTTTCTGCGCCTTTTTTGATAATTAAATAGATCCCCGTTGCGTAAAAGAATATGAACAACCCATTTCCGGCGAGTTTACCAAAATTCAAAAGATTCAAACAAATCGATATTAACAGCGCAGTTATACCCGCTCCCATTAAAATTCGTTGAAAATTTTCAGAGAAGTAGTTCGCTTTAATTAGGTAACCTAAAATGAAAAAACTAACGAACGAAGATGCGATTGGATTGATCTGGACGCCGTTTTCACCACCAATTAACTTGATTTTAAAAAGGGTGGCAATAAAGGGATACAGATAGCCACCAACGAAACCTAAGCCAGCTAGGTAGCATAATATTTTTTTGTGGTTATCTGCAAGAATGGCTAAGACGGGGGTAAGTAAGTATAGCAAGATGATGGCATAAAAGAACCAGAAAATATTTATAATATTGTTATTCAAAAAGCTAACGATAAAGTCACTGATACTGGGATTGTGGTGTGGAATTGGACCAGGAAAAGCAGTTTCTCTGATGTCATATAGATACCACAAAATGCTCCATGCAACTAGAGGAATCCCGACGCGTTTCCAGCGTTTGATTAGGAAAGTCTTGGTAGAATACTTTTGTCGATAGTCTAACAGCATTGCTCCGGAATTCATGAAAAATAGATAAACCGCTGGAATAAAGATCAATTGGATGATCCCATTTTTCAAGACCTGTCCATTAGTGTAAGAATACTGGGATGAATGTAGCATTAAAACAGAAAAAATTGCAATAATGTTAATAACATCGATGTAAATGATTCTTTTTTTCATTATAAGTTCCTATTTGTTGGTATTTTAATATAGTTTTAATACAACTGTAACAATCGCTTGTTAACAGTATATTATGATGTAAATTGTATAGAAAATATCAAAATTGTCAACTTAATAAATTACAATGTTAGCCAAATGGAGGCGTTTATGTTTTCTGATAATCGGGAAAAGAAGACAAGGTTCAAGATGTATAAAGCTGGTAAAGTATGGGTAGTTGCAGGAGCTACCTTTGTGACACTACTGGGGCTAGGAAATTTGGCTAGTCATGCTGATGATAGCAACCCAACTAATAAGATACAGCCAGCTCAAGTCACGACGCCGAAAGGTGAAGCGGTTGCGTCCAATCAGCCAGCGACTGCGCAAGTAGTTTCTGAACAGCAGTCCACTTCATCTACGTCCAAGCAAACTTCGGACGATTTAGCTAGCCAGACTAGTGCACCAGCTGAACAAAAAACGCCGGAATCACCTGCACCTGAGCAGACCACACCTCAGAATGATGATTCTCAACCGACAGCTAATAACGAAAAAAATGAGCAACAGGATCAGAATAATGATCGATCTCAAAATAACAGTGTTGAAAAAAATAGTTCTGATGCAAATAGCCATGAGCAACCGGTGGCTAAGCAAGATGATGATCAAGCCGGAGAGCAATCTGCTCAAGAAACAAACCAACCTAGCTCTTCTGATTCTCAGCAACCAACGACAAATGAGCAGTCAGAACAAGCTAAACCAGAGGTAGCTGCTGAA